>JANPBN010000036.1:0-8765 GCA_031430415.1 Dehalococcoidia bacterium | reverse complement strand
GAACTCGGCCTCGCCGCCTTCCAGGTGATGCGCGCGCTTTCGACGCAGAACGAACCACCCGAGGCCGCCAGCCGCCCGTTCGACGCCAAGCGCGACGGATTCGTCTCGTCCGAAGGCGCCGCCGTGTTCGTCATCGAGGCGCTGGAGCACGCACAGAAGCGCGGCGTGCCCATCCTCGCCGAACTCGCGGGCTACGGCTGCACGTCCGATGCCCACCACGTCGTCGTTCCCGTCGAGGACGGCGCGACGACCGCCATGGCGATGACGCTCGCGCTCGAAGACGCAGGCGTCACCCCCGCCGACGTCGACTACGTCAACGCCCACGGCACCTCGACGCAGATGAACGACAAGTACGAGACCATCGCCATGAAGCGCGCGCTTGGCGAGTTCGCGTATCAGATCCCGATCAGCTCTACGAAGTCGCTGATCGGCCACACCCTCGGCGCGTCGGCCGCGATCGAGTCCGTGGCTTGTGTCCAGGCGATCCTGACCGGCAAGGTGCCGCCGACCATCAACCAGGAATATCCGGATCCCGACTGCGATCTCGACTACGTCCCCAACGTGTCGCGCGATCTCGGCTCGGTCGATGTCGTCCTCAAGAACAGCTTTGGCTTTGGCGGCCAGAACGCCTGCCTCGTGTTCAAGAAGTTCCAGGCGTAGATGCGGGTACTTGTCACAGGCGGCGCGGGATTCATCGGCTCCGCCACGACGAGCGTGCTGCTCGCCGAAGGCCACGAAGTCACTGTCCTCGACAATCTCTCGAAGGGCTTTCGCACCCTCGTGCCGGACGCCGTGCGCTTCATCGAAGGCGATTTGCGCGACGAAGAGCGCCTGCCGGGATGGCTCCGTGGACACGACGCCGTCATTCACATGGCCGCATTCATCGAAGTCGCGCGTTCCGTGAAGGAACCGGTCCTCTTCGCCGAGAACAACATTGTCAATGGCGTTCGTCTGCTCGAGGCCATGCACCAAGCGGATGTCGGCAAGATCATCTTCTCGTCGAGCGCGACGGTATACGGCACCCCACAGTCGCTGCCGCTGCGCGAGACCGATCCGCTCGGCGCGCAATCAAACCCGTACGGCGCATCGAAGGTCGCGCTCGAGGCCTTCGTCGCGACCTATAACAGCGTCTATGGCATGGACGCGATCATCTTGCGGTACTTCAACCCGTACGGGCCGAACGAACTGCACGAGCCCGAGACGCACGTGATCCCGAACTTCATCCGTGCCACGCTCGAAAAGCGCCCGATACCGCTGTACTGGAATGGCGAACAGATCCGCGACTTCATTTACGTCGATGACCTGGCGCGTGCGCACACGGCCGCACTCGAACTCAACGGCATCGAGTACTTCAACGTCGGCTCCGACACCGGCACCAAGATGATCGACGTTCTGCGCACGATCTTCGACATCGTCGGGTACGAGCTGCCCGTCGAAGATCTCGGCGCCCGCCCGGGTGATGTCGAGGCCACCTACGCCTGGTCCGAAAAGCTCACTGCCGCCACCGGCTGGCGTGCGCAGGTGCCTCTGCGGGAAGGCCTCGAGCGGACCATCGACTGGTGGCGCTCGCGTTAGCCGCCCTCGGGCACACCCTACCCCTCGCGTAGTGCCTTCGCCCAGTCCGGCATGCCGGCGTCCGGCACCGCGTCATAGTTCGCGAAGTACGGCTTCACATCGAGCACCGGCGTGCCGTCGATCGCGTCCAGCCCTTCAACGCGCAGGATGTTCCGCCGGCGGCGCAGGAGCCGCGCCACCGACACACCGACGGGGTTCGGCCGCAGCTGGCTCCGTGTCGCCAGCACGCCCTGCTCCGGGATCCGCCCGCCATCCCGCGCTGCGATGCGCAGGCGCTGCTCCGACTCCGGCACCTTGTCGAACGCAAAGACGACGATGACGTGCGAATACCCCTCAAGGCCATCCAGCGCGGGCTCAAGGTCGTCGCGAAACAGAATGTCGGACCGAAGCGTTTCCCATCCGTCCGGGCGCGGCGTCGTCACGTTGTTGCGTACCATGCCGATCGGCCGCAGACTCACCGGCTCGCGTGGAACCGCGCGCTTGCCAATGCCGAAGCGGCGTGTAAACCAGTCGAGGAAGCGGAGCCACAGTGACATGCGCCGAAGCGTATCAGGGAGTCCGCGCCGTGGCGAGAGCTCAGGCCTGGAGCACCATCGCCCCCGGTTCGACGACGATGCGCAGGTTCTCCGCCGCGTGCGTGCCGAGCGTCACGCTTCGCCCGCCGATCTCGATCGTCACCGTTGCGTTATATGACGCCACATCGGTCACCTTCAGCGTCGCTCCGGGGATGAGACCGTTCCGCTGATAGAACGTCATCAGTTCGTGGTCCTCCTCGACAGGTTCGTTGATCCCGTCGATTGTCCACTCCTCACCGACGGCTGCCGCTGCCAGCGGTTTCGTCTTCGGCCACGTCGCGGGGTCGATGCCCGGCATCGGGTTGCCGTGGGGGCACGTCGTCGGGTTGCCCAGCACAGTCATGATCCGCGCCTCGACGCGGGGCGTGATGGTGTGTTCGATCAGATGCGCCTCTTCGTGCGCATCCGCCCAGTCCAGGCCCAGGATGTCGACCAGCAGTCGCTCCGTCAGCAGATGGCGGCGCTTGATCGATTCCGCCGCCGTCTGACCCTCGGGCGAAAGCGAGATCTCCTTCGATGCGCTGATGTCGACCAGTCCGTCGCGCTGCATGCGGTGGACCGTGTTCCAGACGGTCGGCGCTGCCACGCCCATCTTCTCCGTCAGACGCGCGGCGATGACGCTGCGGCCATCCCGCCGCATGTCATAGATCTCCATAAGGTAGTCCTCGATCGTCGAGGAGGGGTGCTGAAGCGCCATCGATGCCTCCGCCGAAGGTGACGCGATCACGAAAGGGAAGCGTGCGATCCCCACCTTGCCGCCATGTTAGCATTTCCCAGAATATTAGCGTTGACTAAGACACGACATTAGCCTAGGCTAATGTCGCAGACGCCCCGGAAGCGCAGTTTGAGGCCCGATTATGTTGTTCTCATTTCTAGTGACCCTCCGCGAGGGCATCGAGATCGCTCTCGTCGTGACGATTCTCCTCGGCTACCTCCGCAACGTCGGCCAGAAGCGCCACTACCGCGATATCTGGATTGGCGTCGCCGCCGCCGTCGTCCTTTCGCTCGGCTTTGGCGTCGCGCTCGAGATCACGTCACGTGAACTCAGCGGTCAGCTGCTCGAGGCGTTTGAGGGATTCACGATGCTCTTTGCCGTCGCTGTCCTGACGTGGATGGTGTTCTGGATGAAGCGCCAGTCGGCCGGCATCTCGCGTGATCTGCGCGAGCATATGGACACGGCGCTGTCTGGCGGTTCCGTGTTGGCGCTGTCGTTGCTCGCGTTCTCCTCGGTGGGCCGCGAAGGCATCGAGACCACGCTCTTTCTCTTCGCCGGCTCGAAGAGCGGCGCATCCGGCGGTGAGTTTGTGTTGGGCGGCGTTCTCGGATTTGCTGTGGCCGCGGTCGCTGGCGTCATCCTCTACTACGGAGCCGCGCGACTGCCACTCAAGCAGTTCTTTCTCGTCTCGGGCCTCGCCGTGATCGTGCTCGCAGCCGGACTGCTCTCGAACGGCCTCACCGAACTGGACCACGCGGGGATCGTCAACAACCTGGGCTCGCGCCCCTGGGACACCGATACGACGCTCTCCATGACGTCGACGTTCGGGAAGTTCCTGCATACCGTCCTCGGCTACGATTCCGCCCCGCGCATGGGCCAGATCGTGGCGTACTGGGCGTACATGCTCGGAGTTCTCGGCGCCTACCTCTTCCTTCCCGTCTCGAAGCCCATCAAGACGATCCGCGTCGAACCAAGTTCAAGCGTCGCCCCGACGGCGACGCAGCAATAGGCCATGGAGGAACATCTCATGCCGCGACGTATCCCGGCCGCACTCGCGGTCAGCGCCCTTATGCTCATCGCATTGGCGTCTGCCTGCGCCCGTAGCGGCGAAGGCGGCCGCGAGGTCGCCATCACCCAGCGCGATGACGGCTGCGCACCGAAGAGCATCGACGTCACTCCCGGCGAAAAGCTGAAGCTCGTCGTAAAGAACGATTCCGGCTCCGACTACGAGGTCGAGGGCATCGATGGCACCAAGCTCGAAGAGGTCGTGGTTCCCGAAGGCCGTACCCGCACTCCCGGATACACGGTGCCCTCCGCCGCGTCAGGCACGTACAAGATCAAGTGCTACATACCTGCAGGCATCGCCACGATCATCGAACTTGTCGCTGGTGACGGCGCCGGATCCGACCCGACAGCAGAGCCGGACCCCGAGGCCGACGCCACCAAAGAGACCACATCGAACGGCGACGAGAACAACGTCGTGGCGCGCCTGACCGAGTGGAAGATCGAGGCCGCGCCGGCCACCGTGGCAGCCGGCTCCGTGTCGTTCAAGGCCACGAACGACAGCCCGGCGATGATCCACGAACTCGCCGTGCTCAAGGTCCTCGAAGGCGATGAGTTCGAACTCCAGGGCGAGATCGAAGACATCGATCCCGGCGCCTCGGGCGAGATCTCACTCGACCTCGCTTCCGGCACGTATCAGCTCGCGTGCCTCATCGTCCCGGGCGAAGCGGGCAGCACCGAGGATCACCTTGCCCAGGGTATGAAGACGCGGATTGTCGTTGAGTAGCTTTCGCCGCGCGCTGAATCCGGCGCGCGCCTACCTCCGTAGATCAGTTCGAGTGAGTTGCATGCCGGGTGGCAGTTCTGCGCCCGGTATTCGGCCGCTTATGGCGAAGAGCGAGCTGGCAATCTGCGCGATCGTGTACGGCCCGTGGCTCTTGAACGCCATCAGGGCATCCACATCGACCGTGTACACGTTGCGCCGTCCCTCCTTGCGCCGCGTGACGATGCCGTCTTCCTCGAGTGCCCGCATGATCGACAGCGCGGCGCGATCGGTGATGCCCACAGCGTCGGCGATCTCGCGCAGAGTCGATCGGGAGTGCTCGATGACGTGCATCAGCACCATCGCGTGATTCGTCAGCAGGCCCCAGCGAGTCGTCATGCACACTCCCAATATTGAGGGTTGACGTCCTTGAATTATGGAAGTAGAATGCCGGTATCAAGTATCCGGCTTTGTGGTTCCGGTAGTTCATGTGCCGGTTTGCTATTTCCGGCATTCGACTTCCTAGTAAGCAGGAAATTCGGCTGGGTGTCAAGCTGTAATCAGTCAATTCAACGACCAGATGTCCGCGCCGGGGCGTCTTGTGGGAACGGTCCAATCGGCGATGCACGCCATGTGGCGGAGAGAGAGCGAGCAGGATGCTCATACTAGTCAGGAAGGTCCAGCAGGGTATCTGGATCGAAGGGAACATCTGGGTGCGGGTACTGAGCGTCGATCGTGATCGCGTGAAGCTCGGCATCACCGCCCCGGATGAAGTGAAGGTGATGCGCGAGGAGCTGTTCGAGGACGAACGCCGCGAGCTCGTCACGAATGGTCGCGTTCACGACATCCGCATCGATCGACCCGCCACCGAGGAGCCGTCCTAGGCTCAATCCATCGCCAACCCACACCGACAGTGAAGAGGACGGAGGGCCAACCGTCCTCTCACTGCGTTTTCAGCCGCGCCCGCCAGCCTTCCCTCCGTCGCTGTCCGCCGATGTAACCTTTTCACGTCCCCGCCCGTCTAAGTATTCGGAAGGGAGAACAGACGTGGCCGAACGAGCGACATCCGCAATGACCCTCCTGGACCGTGCGCGCGCTGGCGACTCGGGTGCATTCGGCGCCCTCGCAGAGGAGCATCGCGCGTCGCTGCTGCGCCTGTGCTACAAGATGACCGGTTCGCGGGAAGAGGCCGAAGATCTCGTCCAGGAGACGCTGCTCAAGGCCTACACCCACATCGCCGACTTCGAGTTGCGTTCGTCCTTGTCGACGTGGCTGCACCGGATCGCCTCCAACGCCTGCCTCGATCAGCAGCGCTCGCGAAAGCCCTGGGATCTCGACAAGCGCTGGGAGTGGTTCCGCGAGAACGGCGAACTACAGCACCAGCTCGAACAGAACCTCTACATGTCCCCCGAGCGCAGCGCCGAAGTGCGCGAGGTCGCTGCCACCTGCATCAACTGCATCACCATGTCGCTGCCCGCAAAGCAACGCGCCACGATCGTGCTCTGCGATCAGCTCGGCTTCTCGCGCGACGAAGCGGCGAAGGCCATCGGCGCATCCGTCGCGTCCGTAAAGACGGAACTCCATCGCGCGCGCAAGACGATGTCCGGCGTTTTCGAGCATCACTGCGCGCTCGTCGACCCGGAGAATGAATGCAACGGCTGCAGCGTTGCCGGTAAAGCAAAGAAGATCGAACGCGAGCGCAGCGCCGCGTCCACGGGAGGAACAAGCGCATGACCTGCGATCAGGCCGATGAACTGATGTCCGATCTCATCGACGACGATATCGCGGAATCTGACCGCGCGGCGCTCACCGCGCATGTCAGCGGATGCCCCGCGTGCGCCGTGTCCCTCAAGCAGTTGCAACGATCGGTGCGCTTCGTGCGAACGAACGGATCCGTTCCGCTCCGCGAGGGTACCCCCGGCGCGCAATACATGGAGTTCACCCGTTCCATGATGCTGCCGGGCGGGGATGCCGCCGCCAAACTGCGTGGCAACGCACACCTCAAGAAGGAGGACAGTCAATGAAAAGCGATGTTGTCGTCGTCGGAGGAGGACTAGCAGGACTCGCGACCGCTGCGCTGCTGGCGCGCGAGGGTAAGAGTGTCGTTGTCCTGGAGAAGGGCAACCAGCCCGGCGGGCGCGCCTACACCTACGCCGAAAAGGGCTTCACGCTGAACTATGGCCCGCACGCCGTGTACAACCCGGACACCGGCCCCGTCGCGAACGTGATCGAGCGCCTCGGCTGCGCCCCACTCGCCTACGGCCGCCCCGATCCGGCGATGAGCTTCTGGTCCGACGGCGACCGCCTCGCGGCGATCAGCGACAAGCCGACGAGCTTGCTCACCACCGGCCTCTTTCCGCTCGCCTCGCGCGTTCAACTCGGCAAGCTCATGCTGGCGTTCCGGATGGCGAAAGTGGATCGTCTCGGCGATCTGACCTACGGCGAATGGGTGAAGCAGCAGACAGGCGACGAACGCGTGCGCCGCTTTGCCCTCGCCTTCGCCACGCTCAACACGTACACGCGTCCGAGCGCCGAACTCAGCGCGAAGTTCCTGCTACAGCACGTTCAGCGCACGCTCTTCTCGAAAGAAGGCGTCGGCTACATGAATGGCGGCTGGGGCGCGATGTACCGCGCGTTCATCGATGTACTCACGTCGAACGGCGGCCGTCTCATCACGGGCGCGAACGCTGATGCGTTTGAGATGAACGGATCCTCCGTGACGGCCGTCGTCGCCGCCGGCGAGCGTTACGAGGCCGGCGTGTTCGTCTGCGCACTTGCACCTCAAGACGCGCCCGCTCTCGCTCCTCAGGGCTCCCCGCTCGCCGCCGATCTCGCCCGCTGGGCCAACGTGCAGGACGTCCGCGCGCTGTGCATCGACCTCGGCTTCAGCCGGCGTGTGCGAACCGAGTCCAAGCTCGTCTTTGACATCGAGCGCGACCTCTACTACAGCTTGCACTCCGAAGTCACCCCGGATCTCGCGCCCGAAGGCGCCCAGCTGCTTCACGCCATGGCGTACCTGTCAGCCGACGACGCCTCGAGCGACGCCGCGCTGGCCACACGAAGGGCCGACCTCACCGACGGACTCGACCGCTGGTTCGCCGGCTGGCGCGACGCCATCGTCGTCGAGCGCGTGCTGCCAAACGTCCGCGTTGCGTCGCTCCGCCGCACGCCCGAGCAGACCGATGCCCACGCAGTGCCGCTCCAGGTGCCATCCGCCGAGAACCTCTACTTCGCCGGCGATGCGCGCGATGTGCCGTACGTTCTCGCCGACATCTCGCTCGCGTCTGCCATCGAAGTGGCGGATGCCATCGTCGCCGCCCCCGCAACGGTCCGCACCGCAGAGGCGATTCCAGCGTAGGGGCACAGCGCGCAGTGCCCGTCCGGCTGCGGCGGTGCGTAGCGGCATAGCGCGCTGTGCCCGGGGTCGGCTGTGCCCGGTCGGTTGGCATACTGTGCTCGTCCGGTCGCTGCTTTTCCGCCCGGCCGCGAGGTGAACAACGTGTCCATCGCCTACAACTGGAACGCGACGCCAGAAGAGCGCGGCCGCCTCTATCCGTGCGACGGCCTGATCGTCGGCAAGACGGTTGCCCGCTATCGTGCGATCGATATCGATGCGCCAGCTGCGCTCGTCTATCGCTGGCTCTGCCAGCTCCGCGCCGCACCTTACAGCTACGACTGGATCGATAACGGCGGCCGCCGTAGTCCGCAGGAACGCACGCCGGGCCTCGAAGAACTCCGCATCGGACAACCCGTCATGCGGATATTCGGCCTCGTCTCCTTCGAGCGCGATCGCCACATCACCATTCGTCTTGGCGACCGCCGTCCCGTGCGTCGCATCTTCGGTGAGCTCGCGATGACCTACGCGGTTCGTCCGGAGGGCGACGCCTCGTCGCGTATCACGGCAAAGCTCGTCGTGCGCTATCCGTCGCCGCCGCTCGGCTGGCTCCTGCGCGCCCTCCTGCCGTGGGGCGATCTCATCATGATGCGCAAGCAGCTCATGAACCTGAAGTGCCTCGCTGAGCGCGAGGCCGCGGCGTAGCACGACGCGGCGTCAGTCGCCGGCGACAGCGATGCCAAGCATGCCGGGTCCGCCATGAACGCCCAGCACCGGACCAAAGCGTCCGACGTACACCGT
>JANPBN010000035.1:0-3504 GCA_031430415.1 Dehalococcoidia bacterium | reverse complement strand
GATGTTGATGACGAAGGCGCCGGCGATACGCCGAAGGACGCCGACCGTGGTCGCCCCGTCGTCCGTCAGGTAGTTGCGTACGATGCGGCGGTCTCCCGCATCTTCCTCGCGTCTCACAAGGCCCTGGCGGACGAGGCGATCGACGTGGCCCGTGATGGTCGAGGGATTGACGCCGAGATGCTCGGCGAGCGTCCCGACCGGCAGCCCGTCCTCATCGCGAAGAGTCCAGAGCAGTCGCATCTGGGGAATCGTCAGTCCGTCCTCGGACCAGCCCCGAATGCGCAGCATGTCGATGATGCCGACTGCTTCGCCGTATTGGATCGCGACGGACTTCAGGAGATCAAGGCGATGCGGCGGCTCATCCTCAAGATGGAGGGCCGCAAGTACGCCAGTATCGGTCTGCTGAACCAAGTCGTTTGCCTGTCGGGATTATTTGCCCTTTACAAAAGTAATCGTGGCAAAGTATAGTCGAAACACGATTCGGCCTTCAAGATCCTGCAGGAGGACTCAGCCATGAGCAACTTTTCCGAGCACGTGCGAGAATCGCAGTCGCTGCGGGATCCGGCATATCGTCCGGTGATGTATCTCACGGAGGCCGAGAAGTCCGACCTGAGCGAGAAGATCGGCGACGCCGACCTGTACCAGGATCTCTTCACGATGCGCGATATGGTGCGCACGCAACCCGACAACATCGAACTCAAGAAGGCGCTGGTCAGCGGCATCGCGAGCGCGGAGTTCGCGGGAATCGACGCGTTCAGCAAGAAGGTCGTCGAGTGGCAAGACTGGGATGTGCCTCCGACGCTGATCATGGCCATTGCGCGGCAAACGTGGGATGAAGTGCGCCACGCTCATCTCGCAAAAGGCCTTGTGGAGTCGTACGGTGGCCAGATTGGCGACTTTCCGGACACACTCGCCGGCGGCGCGCCGCCTCCCGGTGTGACGACGTCCGGCCCGCTGACGCAGGGTTTCGGATCGGCCGCAGCGCAAGAGATGATGCGCGACCCGATCGTCAGCCTGTCGATGACGAACGTATCGCTCGAGGGCGGCGCGTTGACGCTGTTTCACGAGACAGCAGTGGTGGGCGAGAAGATTGGCGACGCGCTCATGGCGCATTGCTACGACTACAACTGGGCCGATGAGGTGACGCACACCGCGATCGGCGACTTCTTCGTGAAGGAACTGTGTGAGGATAAGCCCGAGCAAGAGGCGAAGGCGCTTCGCGTCCACGCGATGGCGGAGTTGTTCCGTGCGCGCCTGAGTGGACAGCAGAGCGACGAGCTAAAGGAGTTCTTCGCGGACGAGTTCGCGCGGGCGTCGATTGCGCTCGGCGGGAACGGCTAACGACACATGGCCGTCGTCACCATTGATCTGCATGCGTGCATCAACTGCGGATGGTGCCGGCGCATTTGCCCGACCGAGACGATCGTCTACTTCAAGACGGGCCACCGGACGCACGTCGTGGAAGCGGATGGATGCATCGACTGCGGCCTGTGCGAGCCTGTGTGTCCGGTGAACTGCATCCACCCCGTTGAGGACTACACGCCGTCCGCGGCTCTGCTGGAAGCGGCGAAGGGTAAAGCCCGCGCGCATGCCGCCAGGGAACGGAAGATGAAACTCGACCGGGCCGTCGTCGTCGAACGGACGCTGGCAAAGCTGGCATCGAGGAGCGCGTAACCATGCCCGAACTTGCTGTCGACATGCGGACTGTGGGCGGCGCGTTCCGCGTCGACGAGAACGCGCGCCGCCTCATCCACTACAAATTCGCCGAGAACGTTTGCATGACGACCGAAGGCGGATGGGCGGCGTCGATGCCGCTGATCAAGGTGAAGTTCGCGCTTGGTCAGCACTGCTTCGAGGATTCGATCCATTCGTTCTGGCTCGGGCAACGATTGCCTGAACTGCGCGTCACTGAGCAGGTCGAGCAGGACGTGCCGCCGACGCTTCGCTGGTCGAACAAGGCAGAGCCACCGAATGAGGCGTTCCTCAAGTTCGTCGAAGCGATGCAGATGCAGGATGACCAGCTGCTGCGGCTGACGGGGCTGTATCGCGTGCTCAAGACGCACCTGGCGGTGTACTACCGGCACCATCTCTCCGTGACGGACCACGTTTGTGACGGCCCCACGGTGCGCATTCTCGAGCACATTCTGCTTGAGGAGGAGCGCCACCTCCACTGGGGCCAGGCGATCTACGAAGAACTCGCCGACACGACAGACAAGCGCCGCGCGGCGATGGAGTGGCAGATGCACCTGGAAGATCTTCTCGTTCGGTCGGGCGGCGTGACCGGCGGCCGCTAGCAAGACTCGCCCGGGCAATCGCGGAGGATGACACGCAATGAAGTTCGGTATCTTTTACGAACACCAACTTCCTCGCCCGTGGGGCGAGGGCCGGGAACTGAAACTGTTTCAGGATGCGCTCGACCAGGTTGAGTTGGCCGACAAACTCGGCATCGACCACGCATGGGAGGTCGAGCATCACTTCCTCGAGGAGTATTCGCACTCGTCGGCGCCGGAGGTGTTCCTGGCGGCCGCATCGCAACGGACGAAGAACATTCGGCTCGGTCACGGCATCACGCTGATGCCGCCGGCGTATAACCCGCCGGCGCGTATTGCGGAGCGCATCGCCACACTGGACCTCGTGTCGAACGGACGCGTCGAGTGGGGCACGGGCGAGTCCGCGAGCCGCATGGAGCTGGAGGGCTTCGGCATCAACCCGCCAGAGCGCCGCGCGATGTGGCGCGAGACCATCGAGCAGGTTGCGAACATGCTCGCCATGGATCCGTATCCCGGTTTTCAAGGCAAGTACTTCTCGATGCCGGCGCGCAACGTCGTTCCGAAGCCGGTGCAGAAGCCGCATCCGCCGATGTGGGTCGCGTGCTCGAACCGCGACACCATCCACCTCGCGGCGCAACTCGGACTCGGCGCGCTGACGTTCGCGTTCGTCGACCCCGAAGAAGCGAAGCACTGGGTGACCGACTACTACGAGACCTTCAAGCGCGAATGCGTGCCCGTCGGCCACACCGTGAACCCGAATATCGCGATGGTGTCGAGCTTCTCGTGCCATCCCGACGAGGCGGAGGCGATCCGTCGCGGGACGGATGGCTTTCGGTTCTTCCAGTTTGCGTTGGGCCACTTCTACGCGTTTGGGAAGCACAAGCCGGGACGCACGAACGTGTGGGAGCGCTACGAGGCCGTGCGCGACGAACTCGGGACGGAAGTGCTCGGCGGCGGTGCAGGCGGCATCGGCACGCCGGCACAACTGCGGGAACATCTCCGGAAGTTCGCGGACGCCGGCGTGGACCAGGCGGTGTTCATCCAGCAGGGCGGCAACAACTTGCACGAGAACATCTGCGAGGATCTCTCGCTATTCGCGTCGGAAGTGATGCCCGAGTTCAAGGAGCAAGAGGAAGCGCGCCTGCGACGCAAGGACGAGGAGTTGGCGCCCTACATCGAGGCCGCTATGCGACGCAAGGTCCTGATGGCGGAGATGCGCGACGACGACATTCCG
>JANPBN010000034.1:0-2421 GCA_031430415.1 Dehalococcoidia bacterium | reverse complement strand
ATCGCGATGCAGGGTTGGTCCACCTACGTGCGCGCGGCAGCGGCGCCGGCGACGATGCCAGCGAAGACGTCGGCCTTCAGCGACGCGCCGCCCACAAGGCCGCCGTCGATGTCAAACTGGGCCATGAACTCGGCGATGTTGGCCGGTGTCACTGAGCCGCCGTAAAGGATCCGAATGTCCTCGGCGACCGGGCCGGCGATGTCCCGGACCGTTGCCCGGATCAGCCCGACCGCCGTCTGTGCAGTGTCGCCGTCGGCCGCGAGTCCAGTTCCGATCGCCCACACAGGTTCGTACGCGATGACGAAGCCGCCGTCGACGTCCACGCCATCGAGGCCGGCACGTGTCTGCCGGACAAGCACGTCGGCCATCTGGCCGGCGTTGCGCTCATTGAGGGTCTCGCCGACGCACATGATCGGCGTCAGACTGTGGGCGAGCGCGGCCTTGACGCGCCGGTTCACCGTCTCGTCCGTCTCGCCAAAGAATTGCCGCCGCTCGCTGTGCCCGATGATCGCGTGCGTCGCCGCCTCGGCCGCCTGCGTGACGCTGATCTCGCCGGTAAACGCGCCCTTCTCCCCCCAGTGGAGATGCTGCACGCCGACGGCGATCGACGATCCTTCGACCGCTTGCCTCACGTCATGGACGAACACAAAAGGCGGACAGATGATCGTCTCGACGCCAACCACGCCGTCGCAGCGCGTGCGAATGTCGCGAGCAAGCGCGATGGCATCGGCGCGCAGCGTGTTCATCTTCCAGTTTCCCGCGACGATTGGTGTCCTCGGCATAGCTCAGGCTCCGTACTTCGTCAGTCGCATCGAATGCGCCATTGCCAGCGACAAGATCTCTTTCGCCGGGAACGTTCCCAGCACACCGTTCGCACATGCCCGCTCATTGAAGCCTTCGCTCCCGTCGTGGCGGCCGAAGGTCTTCGCGTGGAACAGGAACGGCACGGGGTGCCATGAATGCCCAGCCATCACCGCGGGCGTCGAATGGTCACCTGCGACCATGAACACATCGGGCTGGAGGCCATGGAGATCGTCGATGAAACCATCGATCTCCTCGAGGGCTTTTATCTTCGCCTGAAAGTCGCCATCCTCGCCTGCTGTGTCGGCCTTCTTGAAGTGGATGAAGAAGAAGTCGTAGTTGTCCCAGTTTGCGCGAAGCGTCGCGAGTTCATCGGCGAATGTCGCGCCCGTCTTGAGCACGTCCATTCCCACAAGCTTCGCCAGGCCGCGATACATCGGGTACGCAGCGATCGCCGCGGCCCGGAATTTGCAGACCTCTGAAATTGATGGCATCGGAGGATGCTTCGCGAGGCCACGCAGCGTGAGCATGTTCGCTGGCGCATGGACGCGCAGCACGCCCTTGGCCTTCTCGATCCATTCGTTCAGCAATGAAGCGGTGGTTTCGGCGTCAGGTACCAGCGCGCGCACCGGTAGCGGCGGCACTCCTTCTCGCTGCGGATCGGTCTCGCTGACGCGGTCGGAGAGTCCGTCCCCGCGCAACACCAGCAGGAAGCGATGCTCCCGCACCGGCTCGACGAACACCTCCACGCCAGGGAGTTGGATGCGTCGCAGTTCGTCGCAAATCGCGGTTGTTCGATCCGTCGCGATGCGGCCTGCACGACGATCGGTGATGTTGCCGCTGCCGTCAACGGTACAAAAGTTCCCCCGGGCGGCAACATCACTCCCTTGGAGGTCGAAGTCGATGCCAAGCGCCTCGAGGACGCCACGCCCGACGGAATACTCCTGTGGGTCATATCCGAAGAGGCCCAGGTGCCCGGGACCACTGCCCGGCGTGACGCCTGGAGCCACGGGAATCGTCAACCCACACATGCTTTCCTGCGCCAGGCGGTCGAGGCGCGGCACATGGGCCTGCTCAAGTTCGGAGCGCCCGGATTCGTTCGGCAGCCCTCCGAGTCCGTCGATGACGAGGAGGAGGATCTTGGTCTCGTTGGGGATCGACAGCTCGCGAAGCAGATTCAAATTCACGTCGCGATTCTAGCACGGTGCCCGGTTACGGACAGTGCCGTTATCGCTGTACCCCAACTGCAACGTCCGCCCCGATCGACGGACTGTCGACCGCCGGAGGATTGTCGCCGGCCGTCGAAGCCGAAAGCGCAGGCTGCTTCGGCAGGAGCCCGAACAGCCGCGCCACCGGCCACGCGAGCAACAAGCTCGCGGGCACGTACACGGCTACCACAAACGTCCACCACACCGCGCCGGACACATCCTCGACGCGTAGCTGGCTTGCGACCAGCCGCATCGGATCGTTCACCAACAGCACGGCGTACGACATCACACCGACCGTCGCGAAGGCGCGCGCAGGCCGCGAGAACTCGATCCGTCCGGGTCGGCGCGTGAGCAGAGGCAGCGTCATGAGGGCCAGCCCCAGCGTCATCAGCGGTAACGCCATCGACTGCCA
>JANPBN010000033.1:0-2530 GCA_031430415.1 Dehalococcoidia bacterium | reverse complement strand
ATGCTCTCGCGTCGTCCGGATCTGACGGTCGACGCCATCGTCGCCGCCATCAAGGCCAGCGCCGACACCGTCGGCCTGCCGGGCCAGAACTGGGCCGGCGCAGGACGCATCAACATGGAGAAGGCGCTCACGCCCGGGTTCCGGATTGGTGCGCCTGGGACGGCGCGAAACTAGTCCGCGAGGTTCGGCGAAGCCGGTCGCGCGGCTACCAGCCGGTGACGCGTTCCGGAACGATGCGCAGGAGAACGCCGTCGCCGCTGTCGTTCTGATCGACGTATCGCTGGCCGTTCTCCGCGCCCAGGTAGTGCACCGCCAGCGCCAAACGCCATTCGGGCCCGGGCGCGGGATGCACCGTCGCGCGACCCCCGACCACAACGGTGTGATACGGCGGACGCTCGTCGTCGATGCACAACTCCACGCGCGGATCTCGTTCGATGTTGCGGTGCTTCCGCGATGCCACGTCCGTCAGGATGAGAAACGCGCCGTCCTCATACCGGTACCAGATCGGCGCGATGTGCGGCGAGCCATCCGGCCGCACAGTCGCAAGCCGGCCAACACGAGGCTTCATTACGAATCGGATCTGACGTTCCGTCATCTCGCTTCTCATGGCGTCTCCTTTCCGGCCGCGTCGCGCGCCCGTTCGCGCAACTCGAACAGCCGGTTCATCGCATCCATCGGTGTCATCGCTTCTACATCGAGTGCCGCCAGGTCGCGGCGCAATCCGTCGTCCGGTGTTACGGCCGCGAACAGCGACAGCTGTGGCGCCGCCCCGGCCTCAGCACGGCGGCCACCGCTGGACTCCAGTTCGCGCAGTACCTCCCGCGCGCGTTGCACGACGGTCTTGGGCAGTCCGGCGAGTTCCGCGACGTGTACGCCGTAGCTCCGGTCCGCGCCTCCCGGGATGATCCGCCGCAGCAGCACGATCCGTCCCGCTTCCTCCGCCACGGCGACGTTGTAGTTCCGGACGCGAGGCAAGCTCTCCGACAGTGCCACGAGTTCGTGGTAGTGCGTGGCGAAAAGTGTCCGCGCCCGAAGCTCCGGGCGATTGTGCAGGTACTCGATGACGGAACGGGCGATCGCCATGCCGTCGTACGTGCTCGTTCCGCGACCGATCTCGTCGAGGATCAGCAGCGACCGCGGCGTGGCGTTGTGAAGGATCGCACTGGTTTCGATCATCTCCACCATGAACGTCGATTGCCCGGACGTCAGGTCGTCGCCAGCACCAACACGCGTGAAGACTCGATCGACGATGCCGATACTCGCGGCACTCGCCGGCACGAAGCATCCCGCCTGCGCCATGATCACGATCACCGCGACCTGGCGCAGATACGTTGACTTACCCGCCATGTTCGGTCCCGTCAGGACGATGATCTGGGCATCGGCGCACGACAACGAAACATCGTTCGGAACGAACGCGCCGGCCGAGAGTGAACGCTCAACCATGGGATGGCGCCCGTCAGAGATCTCAATGCGGTCGCCCTCGTTGAGCTGCGGCCGGACGTAGCCGTAGCGCGCGGCTGCCTCGCCGAGCGCGCACGCGACATCGAGTTCGGCGACACCGGCCGCGGTCGCGATGATCTGCACGGCAGCAGCGGAGATCTGCGCGCAGACCTGCGCAACTATGGCCGTCTCCATCTCAAGTGCCCGCTCTTTCGCGTGGAGAATCTGCGACTCGTACTCGCGCAGCTGTGGCGTGGCGTACCGCTCAGCGTTGACCAATGACTGTCGCCGCTCGTAGTGCTCGGGCACGAGCGCGGCGTTTGCCTTGCTGACCTCGATGTAATACCCGAAGACCCGGTTGTAGCCGATCTTGAGCGACTTGATGTTCGTGCGTTCGCGCTCGCCGGCTTCGAGTTCCGCGAGGAACCGCCGAACATCGCGTGAAATCAAACGAAGCGAGTCCAACTCCTCGCTGAACCCCGGGCGAACAACGTTCCCCGACTCAATCGTCGCGCCCGGGTCGTTATCAATCGCCTGTGCGACTGCGGCGACGACATCGACGCAGGGTCGCAACTGCACCGCGATGTCCGCGATCCGCGCGTCGTCGCCGGCCGCTTCTCTCAGAACCGGGACGGCCTCGAGTCCGCGACGCAGCGATACCAGGTCGCGGGGCTGCGCTGATCCGGCAACGATTCGACTGACGAGGCGCTCGATATCCTGGATGCCGCGCAGCACCTCGGCTGCGCGCGCACGTTTCATCGCGCTCTCATGGAAGAACTCGACGGCATCCAGTCGCCGATCGATCGGCTCGATGCGCGCGAGCGGCTGGCCAAGGCGCCTGCGCAGCAGTCGCGCACCCATCGACGTGTTGGTGAGGTCCAACGTCGCGAGCAGCGAGCCGTCGCGCCGGAGATCGCGGCCCGCCTGGAACAATTCGAGATTACGCAGCGTATGCGGATCGAGGCCGACGTAGTCGCCGTGCCGGTGCGCGCGCACGGCCGCGATCAGTCCGATGCTGCCGGCCTGGTTCTCGCGCAGGTACAACAACGTCGCCGCGCACGCCGCTACCGCCGGCGATCCGCGCTCAAGG
>JANPBN010000032.1:0-2737 GCA_031430415.1 Dehalococcoidia bacterium | reverse complement strand
TGGGCGACGCGATGCGCCAGCCGTTTCCGGATGCCTCGTTCGAAGCGGCGATCCTGCACCTCATCCTCGCGGTCGCTCCGGATGGTGGTCGCGTCATGGCGGAAACGTGCCGGGTGCTGCGTCCGGGCGGGCGGATCGCCGTGTTCGATAAATTTGCGTCGGAAGGTGGGTCGTCGCCCGTGCGACGGACGCTGAATCGGGTGACGCGCATCGCCGGCACGGAGATCGATCGGAGCTTTTCATCGATGGTCGCGGGCCTTCCGCTGGAGGTCGCAGGCGAGGCGACGGCTATCCGCGGCGCGTATCGCATCATCTGGTTGCGGCGGCAGGGCTAGCGTTCCACGTGCATCGGATGCCGGACCGGGCGCGTATCATAGAGGCAATCGCCAAGAGTAGAGGAGTCCGATCCGTGCGCGAATCCGAAATCGTCGTCGCTTCGCTTGGCCGCCGCAGGTTCCTGCGCGGGGCGTTCGCCGTCACCGCGGGCGGCGCGGCACTGTACGCCGTCGGCTGCGGCGGCGGCGATGACGTGGCGCCCGCCGCAACGAGCACTCCGGCGCCGGTCGCCTCGCCCGAGGCGACGGCGGGTTCGGTCGGTATCAAGCCGGTGCTGATAACGAGCGAGTTCGTCGCCAACGCTGAGAATCGTTTTGTGCTGGGCGTGCTCGACAGCGATGGCGCCCTTGTCGAGGGCGCGAAGGTACACACGCGCTTCTTCGAGATCGGCGCGGACGGCGCTACGGGCACGCTGCGCGGTGAAGGCGACTTGACCTACACAGAACTGAACGTGGAGGGTGCGCATCTTCACGACGGCAGCGACGGCGACGCGGTAACGGAGGAGAGCGTGTCGTTCTACGTGGTCAACGCGCCATTTGATACGGCAGGGAAGTGGGGCGCGGAGATCGCCGTGACGTCGCCGACAGGCGTCGCGACCACCGTGCAGGTGCCGTTCGAGGTGCTCGCCGCATCGCAGACGCCATCGACCGGCGCGCAGGCGCCGCGCAGCCGCAACGATACAGCTGATCAGAACACCGTGCCCGGCAGCATCTGTTCGCGTGATCCGGCGTGCCCGCTCCACGACAGGGTGATCGCCGAGACGGCGGGTGCTGGGCGGCCTCTCGTCGTGCTGTTCAGCACGCCGGCGTTCTGCGAGACGCGCTTCTGCGGGCCGGTGCTCGAGGTGCTGCTGGCGCAGGTGCCGACATATCAGGATCGCGTCGACTTCATCCATATCGAGGTCTGGCAGGACTTCCAGCTCCAGAAGCAGCGAGATGCCGTGCGCGAGTGGAGCCTGCCCACGGAGCCGTTCACGTTCTTCGTCGCGAAAGACGGCACCGTCGTCGGCAAGTTCGAGGCCGTGTTCAGCGAGGAAGAGCTGACGAACGCACTCGACCAACTTGTGGCGCTCTAAGCCTCAGGACAGCCACCGTTCGCCCGAGAACACTCCGGCGCCGGCACTTCTGGCCGGACCTGACGATGCCCATGCTCGGGGTTTTCGAAGGGGACTCCGTGCCTCGTCCGGGCTTCGGCAGGTGATTTTCATACAAAAGTGGATTTTAAGTCGTTTTTCGCTTGATACAGGCCCTTCGTCTAGCTACGATCGAAGGGCAATGAAGAAGACCCGCGATCTGATGCGTGACCTGCTTTCGGCGCGTGGCGAAGCTACGGCGGGCGAGATCGCGCTTGCGCTTGGCCTGAATCAGGCGAATATCCGCAGGCACCTCGAGGTGATGCGCGCGGAGGGGCTGGTTGACATTCGCATTCAGCGAGGCGTGGTCGGGCGACCGTCCTACGCCTTCCGGCTGACGGAGCGGGCGGAGGAGCAGAGCGCGCACTATCCGCGCCTCGTGAACCGCATGGTGCGCCAATTGGCCTCGCTGCCCGACGGCGGCCGGCACCTGCTGGAACAGGTCTTCGATGGCGTCGCGGACGACATCGCCGACTCCCACCGCACCCAGGTCACCGGCGTCTCGCTTGCCGAGCGGGTGGCCCAGACGAGCGAAGCACTGAAGGACGAGGGCATCGTCGACCACTGGACGCGCGCCGAGGACGGCTACCGGCTGATGAACACGACGTGTCCGTACCGCAAGGCGGCCGAGGCTTCGGATGCGCCATGCCATGCGGATCATCGAACCGTGGAGTTGCTGGTCGGTGTCCCCGTCGAGCAGATCTCCCGGATGGTCGATGGCCACCACATGTGCGAGTACGTCGTTCGAGACGTGCAGTTCCCCGCAGAGACGAACAAGGCGCCCGAAGCGGCGCGCTAGCAGCACGAACGACGGGTGACGCAGTGGCGCGCCCGGGCAGGAAGGACATCAATGGCTGGCGACGTACTCCTGAAAGTCACTGACCTCACGGTTGCGGTCGAGGGGAAGCAGATTCTCAACGGCGTGAACCTGACGGTCAACCGCGGCGAGGTTCACGCCATCATGGGGCCCAACGGCTCCGGCAAGAGCACGCTGGCGAACGCACTCATGGGGCATCCGCGGTATGACGTGACGGGCGGCTCGGTGCTGTTCGAAGGCGAGAATATCCTGAAGCTGCCGGTCGAGGAGCGTGCGCGCCGTGGCATCTTCCTGGCATTCCAGTATCCGACGAACATCCCCGGCGTGACGATGGTGAACTTCCTGCGGCAGGCCATGAAGGCGGTGCGCGGCGAGGACGTACCGATCCGCGAGTTCCGCGAGAAGCTTCTGAGCACAATGAAGATGCTCAAGATGGACGAGCAGTTCGCGCG
>JANPBN010000031.1:0-1634 GCA_031430415.1 Dehalococcoidia bacterium | reverse complement strand
CTCATCGATCGGATGGAGGCCGCCGGACTCGTGGCGCGCACGCCGTGCGGGGATGATGGCCGAGGGATGCTGGCGGCGCTCACGTCGGCGGGCCGGACGACGCTGCGGCGCGCTGCGCCGATCCACCTGCGCGGCGTCGAGGAGCACTTCGCGTCGCATCTCAGCGACACTGAGGCGCGGACGCTTCAGGCAGCACTCGGCAAGATTGCGCGCGCGCACGGGCGGGCGGGCAATCAGTAGCCTGGTCGGTGGCGCGGTGGAATGCAGGACGGGAGAGGCTCGATGTCACGACTTGACGGCAAGGTAGCGGTGATCACCGGCGGCGCGAGCGGCATGGGCGAGGCCACGGTCCGGCTGTTCGCGGAAGATGGCGCGCGCGTCGTCATCTCCGACGTGCAGGACGCGAAGGGACACGCGCTGGCGGACACACTCGCCGGCGCCGCGGTGTACCAGCACACCGACGTGACGCAAGACGCCGATGTGAGAGGCGCGGTCGAACGCGCGCTCGCGGAGTTCGGGCGACTCGATTGCATCTTCAACAACGCCGGCTTTGTCGGCGCCGTCGGCCCGATCGAGGAGACGCCGGTCGAGGAATACGACTACACGATGGCGGTGCTGGTGCGAGGGCCGTTCCTCGGCATCAAGTACGCCGCGCCGGTGATGAAACGGCAGGGTGGCGGATCGATCATCAGCACGGCGAGCGTCGCGGGGCTGGGCGGAGGCCGCGGCCCGCACATCTACTCCGCGGCGAAGGCGGCGGTGATCAACCTGACGAAGTCCGTGGCGCTCGAACTCGGCGAAAGCCGCATCCGCGTCAATTGCATCTGCCCGGGTGGCATCGCGACGCCGCTGTTGGCAGGCGGCCTCACGCGCGCGACGGGCATGGCGGCGAGCGAGGCGCTGGAGGCGATCAAGCCGATGCTCGCCCGCATCCAGCCGATCCCGCGCTCGGGCCTCGGGGAGGACATTGCGTCGGCGGCGCTGTGGCTTGCGAGCGACGAGTCGACGTTCGTCAACGGCCACGCGCTTGTCGTCGATGGCGGGCTGACGGCCGGTCCGCTCTGGTCGAACGGCGTGGACGGCTTCCGGAAGTACCAGCCGATGAGAGTGCCGGGGCAGGAGTAGCGCTATGTGCCGGAGCATCAAGACACTGCGCCGCAAAGACGAACCTGCGACGGAGCAGGAGATCCACGAGGCGGCGCTGCAGTTCGTCCGCAAGATCAGCGGCTATCGCAAGCCCGCAACGAAGAACGCCGGGCCCTTCGACGCGGCGGTCGACGAGATCGCAGGGATCACTCGGCGAATGCTCGGTGAACTGCAGGCGCGCGCCTAGGCGTCGGCTGGCGCGATCGGCTGGTAGCGCACGATTGCGTCGAAGTGATCGAGCGGCGTGCGGTCCTCGGACGTGATGCCGCGCATCGGCCGCTCGCGCAGATGCGTCTCGACGAAGCGTTGCGCGACGACGGCCTTGCGTGCTGACCCCTTGTTCGCGAGCTCCCAGACCGCCTCTTCGACGAGCAGCGCCGCCTGAGCGACGTCGGCCATGTAGCCGGTGAGACGGCGCGCGTTGAGCAGGCGCAGTTCTTCGGGACCGCCTTGCAGGTACGCGATCGCGGCCTTCACTTCGTCGGTCG
>JANPBN010000030.1:0-2850 GCA_031430415.1 Dehalococcoidia bacterium | reverse complement strand
CGGGACCTGCTGTCGCAGGTCCCCGGCGCCTCGCTGATCCGGTTCCCTGACCTGGTCGAACGCGACGCCTAGCCGTCGCCCTTCCGCATCGTGATGACGAACGAAGCCCTTCGTCCCATTCTCAAGAGTCAACTGCACGCGTCGCTGGCGATGCTGAAAGACGCGATCGACAAATGCCCGGACGATGTCTGGCTCGACGATCGCTTCACCAATCGCTTCTGGCAGATTGCGTATCACGTGCTGTTCTATGTCTATCTCTATCTGCATGTCGATGAACAGTCGGTGCGGCCGTGGGCCGGCCATCAAGGCCAGGTCCAGTATCCCAGCGGGCTGACCAATCCGCGGCTCGAGGTCGACAACAGCCTGCCGATGTTTGCCGAACCGTATGCGAAGGCGCAGGTCCTGGAGCTCTGGGGCATCTGCGATCGCATGGTGGATGGCGCCATCGACAGTTTCGATCTCGACTCGGTCGAGTGCGGATTCTGGTGGTACAAGATGGGCAAGCTCGAGCACCAGTTCATCAACATCCGCCACATCCAGCATCACGCCGCGCAGTTAGCGGATCGCTTGCGCGTGGCGAAAGATGTCGGAGTACCGTGGGTCGGAATGCTTCGCTAGTCCTCCCAATCCCGAAGCCCACCTGGACCGCCGGTCGTGGCCTCCGCGGACGCGGGAAACCGCATCTCGTTCGCCGGATTGCGCAGTCGTAGGGCGCCCCTTTTAGGGGCGCCGTGTGCTGAGACGCGCGATTCCGATCGGAGGACGGGCCAGCACGGAATCGCGCGTGCAATCCGTCTCACTCGATGCGGTTTCAGTGACGCCCAATCCGCGTCCCTCTAGTCGGCCCCGCCCGGCAATCCAGGTGAGCGTCGGGATTAGTGACGAGATGAGGGTGCGGCCATGACGCGGCCATTCAATTTGCGACGCAGGACATCGGCACCCAAAACAAAAGCCGCGCAGTTGAACCCAATCTTTGACACGGCTCGAAGCAGGTCATTGTCTATATCGAAGTCGTACTGAATCGTTATGGTCTCGCCTGGTTCCATTCCTTGATCGAAGGCACGGTATCGCTCCTCGAAGGTTATGCCTAATGATGAGAGGCGGTTTAGAAGCTCGATAAACCCGGCACCTCTCGCGTTGATGAGTTTGATCTCAAGCGGTCTCATCGGATCCGAGTAAGGCGCCACACGCTCTGGAGTCAACTCTCGTTCGGTTAGGTAGTTGAATTGCTCCTCGCCGTCTAGTCTAAATCCTACCTGTGCCTCCGGAGTTGGCGTCACATCCCCTTCACACGGCACCAGTCGAGCCCGCATGCCATGATGCTCGCTTCCGCTCGCAAGCGACGTCTTCATTCGTTTGTACAGAAACTTGTCTGCTGACGAAGCCGGTTTTACGCCGTGGCTAATGCGGCCGACGGCTTCGACGCTGTCTCGACCTAAAGGCAGCTCGAGTCTCGATAAATAGTGGTTACATCGATCGCACACGCTGTCTAGCGTCCAGCTATTCTCAAATGCTCCGAGTAACTCTGGCACAACCTGATCGCGCGAAACGGACGGACGACTCGAGTGGCAATAGATGCAGGTTCGACCGGAGTGCCAGCGGCGCAAGTATTCTCTGTAGTAAGCGACTACGCCTCCGTATTTTTGGATTGCTCTAGCTCGATACGCCTGCGCGGCAGTGTGCACTGGTCGGTTGTGGTCCCGTTTCGGCATGCAGCACGGTCAGCGTCGCAACTCGGCGCGGATCTTCGTGAGGATTTCGAAGTATCGCCACGCCGCAGGCGCGTTGGGCTCCTGGTGGTGATCGGGTTTTAGAATCAGGTCGCCGGTCGCCAGCAACACCTTCCTGACGTCGGGATTCTGCAGGACCTTCTCTTGGCTGATCGACCGTGATGCATGACGAAGCGTCTATAATCCGGCCGATGAAGATTCCGTCCGCCACTCGCCGGGAATTCCTGGCCACCGGCACGGCTGCGCTGGCATTCACCTCTGTCCCCGCGTGGGCCGAGCTGTTTCAGTCCGGCCCCGCCGAAGACGCGTTACGCGCCGAAACCGCCGAAGCGGCGCTCACCCGCGCCGCGGCGCTGGGCGCGCAGTACGCCGACATCCGCATCAACCGCTACCGCCGCGAATCGATCGCCACGCGCGAGCGGCAGGTCCAGAACGTATCGCGCTCAACCAGTTACGGTCTCGGATTGCGCGTGCTCGTCGACGGCGCCTGGGGATTTGCCGCCATCAATCGCGTTGAACCGGCCGCCGCCCGCAGCGTCGCCGCGCAAGCCGTCGCCATCGCGCGCGCCAATGCGGTGCTCGCCACTCGCAAGGTCGTGCTCGCTGATGCCGACAAAGTCGTGACGACGTGGGCGAGCGCGTTCAAGAAAGATCCATTCGACGTCGCGCTCGACACCAAGATCCAGTTCCTGATGAAGCTGAACGAGATGGCCCTCGGCATCAAGGGTGTCTCGTTCGTCAGCTCGCAGGTGCAGTTCATCGACGAACAGAAATACTTCGCCTCGAGCGAAGGCTCGCGCATCACGCAGCGGCTGGTGCGCACGTATCCGCAGTTCAGCACCACCGCCTCCAATCGCGACACCGGCGACTTCCAGACCCGCGCCGTCGTCGATCGCGCCAGGCTCCTGGGCTACGAATACGTCGAAGACTTCCCGTGGCTGCAGGACGCCGAAAAAGCCGGCAACGAAGTGGTCGAGAAGTTGACCTCCAAGCCCGTCGTCCCCGGCACCTACGACGTCGTCGTCGATCCGTCGCAACTGTTCCTGGCGATTCATGAATCTTGTGGCCATTCCACCGAGCTCGATCGCTCGCTCGGCTTCGAAGCCAACATGGCGGGCAC
>JANPBN010000029.1:0-1879 GCA_031430415.1 Dehalococcoidia bacterium | reverse complement strand
CCCAAGTACAGCTTGAACCCCGTCGAGTCGCCCTCGAACCCAAGGCGCGCGTAGAAGCGATGCGCGTCCGCCCGAACGATGCCGCGGCCACGCATCGCGCCGTCGACGATCACGTTCTCGATGATCGCTACGTCCTCGCCGTCCGCGTTCATGTCGGGGACGTACGTCAACTGCAACGACCCGGCGACGCCGCCACTGGCGACCGCGACCAGCAGTCGATTGCGCGCGTCAGCCGAGATCGCATCGAATGCCGCGTAGTAGCCCGGTTCGACGTCAGAAGCCGCTGCGTCCCCGTGCTTCCGGCCGAACTCGTCCGTGCGATAAAGCGCCACGACGCGCGGCACGTCGCTTCGTACCGCGTCCCGGACCGTGACCACCGAAGCCTCCATGCCCCGATTCTATCCCACCGCCCAACCAATGATCCGTGCCTGCGTCCCGCATCCTGCATCCCGCTTCTCGTCGCGAAGCGAAGATCCAGCTCCGCTGGACCGCATCCCGCTTCTCGTAGCGAAGCGAAGATCCAGCTCCGCTGGACCGCGTCCCGCTTCCCGCGTCCCCTCCCGTCCGATACCATCCGGGCCATGGAAGTGCCCCTGCTCATCGACGACTTTCTTCGCCGCGCAGCGAAGCTCTACCCCGACAAGACCGCCATCGTCGATGGCGCGCGCAGGTACACGTACCGGCAGTATCAGGCCCGCGCCAACCGTCTCGCGCACGCCCTCCTCGGGCTCGGCGTCAAGCAGGGTGATCGCGTCTGCATCCTGTCGCCGAACTCCCACTTCTTCCTCGAAAGCTACTACGGCGTCACCCAGATCGGCGCCATTCTCGTTCCGCTCAACTTCCGCCTCACCGGCGCCGATCACCAGTACATCATCGATCACGCCGGCGTCACCGTCGTGCTCGTCGACTACGAGTACACCGCTCTCGTCGACAGCATCCGCGCCGAACTGCCCACCGTGGAGCACTGGATCGTCGCCCAGGACGATGGCCCCGCGCCCGAAGGCTGGACCGCGTGGGAGGCGCTCATCGCAGACGCGCCGGAGACCGCGACGCCGCATGTCGATATAGACGAGAACGACGTCGCGACGCTGAACTACACCTCCGGCACCACAGCGCGGCCCAAGGGCGTGATGCTCACGCATCGCAACATGTACATCAACGCCTACAGCATGATCGCGCACCTCCGTATCGCCCACGATGACGTCGAGCTGTGGACGCTGCCGATGTTCCACGCCAGCGGCTGGGGCGGCCCGTTCGCGATCACCGGCATGGGCGCCACCCACGTGGTACTGCGCGCCGTTGTAGCCAGCGAGATCTTTCGCCTTGTCGAAGCGGAGGGCGTCACATTTGCCTGCATGGCGCCCGCCGTGCTCAGCACCATCCTCAACTACGCCGACCGCGACAAGCACAACCTCACGACCCGCCCGCGATGCGTCGTCGCCGGTGCGCCGCCGCCCGCCGCCTTTATCGAACGCCTCGAGCGCGAGGTCGGATGGGAGTTCATCCAGATTTACGGTCTCACGGAGACGGCCCCGATCCTCACCGTGTCCACGACCGACCACCACACAACCGCCGACGATTTCGCCCGCCGTGCCCGCGCGGGCGTCGAAGCCATCGGCACAGAGGTCCGCCTGCTCGACGACGACGGCGCGCTCGTGCCGATGGATGGCGTGTCGATCGGCGAGGTCTGCGCGCGCTCGAACGTCGTCCTCAAGGGCTACTGGCGGCAGCCTGACGAGACCGCCAAGGCAATCGTCGATGGCTACTTTCACACCGGCGACCTCGCCGTCTGGGATGAGTACGGAAACATCAACATCGTCGACCGCAAGAAGGACGTCATCATCTCCGGCGGCGAGAACATCAGCTCGCCCGAGATCGA
>JANPBN010000028.1:0-3585 GCA_031430415.1 Dehalococcoidia bacterium | reverse complement strand
CATGACCAAGCCGACACATCGCCATCTCCATACGTTTTACAGAGCGATTACGGCGCATTGATGGCAGCCGGACACCGCACGGTCGATGCTGCGATCGGATGCGGCGCGCGAGGTTGCGCGCCCGAGAGGAGCAGCAAGATGTAACGATGGAGATTTGTGGCATTGGCGGGCGTGGTTGTCGCAATTGTCGTCGCCGCGACGGCTGGCGGGGGGCCCGCGCCAACGGCCGAGGCTGCGGCAACGGCGCCGAAGCCCGGTGTCAACTTTCTGAGCCCATGCGGCTACAGCCACAGCGCCAAGGACGACCCGATCGTCGCGCCGGGCGTGCCGGGCGCATCGCACATGCACGACTTTTTCGGCAACCGGTCGACCGATGCGGCATCGACCTATGCGTCGCTACAAGCGGCGGGAACGCTGTGCCGGCGGCCGCTCGACACGGCGGCGTACTGGACGCCTTCGCTCTACCAGAACGGCGTGCAGGTGACGCCGCGCGGCGTAAACGCGTATTACCTTCCGGCAAGGAAGGATCGTGCGACCATCCAGCCGCATCCGGCAGGCCTCAAGATCATCGCCGGCGACAGCAAGTCCCTGACGCCGCAGACCATGCGCGTCGCGTCATGGGGATGCCAGGGCATCGAGAACCCGAGTCCGGCACCGGCGCCGCCGGTGTGCCCGACCGGCTTGAAGTTGCGCATCCAGTTCCCCGACTGCTGGGATGGGATGAACCTCGACAGCGCGGATCACAAGAGCCACATGGCGTACAGCGCGCGACTCCGGGGCGCGCTGTACCGGACATGCCCGCCGTCACACCCGGTGCCGGTGGCCGCGCTGACGCTCAACGTGCGCTATCCGGTCACGACGAACACGGGGCTAGCGCTGGCATCGGGCGGCGTCTACTCCGGACACGCGGACTTCTTCAACGCGTGGAACCAGGCGGCACTGACGCACCTGACGCAGGTCTGCCTGAACGCGGCGGTTCACTGCGGCGCGCGGGGACCGATGCCGTAGGTCGCCACGCGACAGCAGTTCCAGAACGGCGCGCCGCTGGTGGCGCGCCCTTCTGTCGTTCGCGGGAACGCTGCTCCGTATACTGTCGCGACACGCACATCGGACGCCACACGAGGTAGACGGACCATGGCCGACCAGCTCGTCATTGCCAAAGGCGAACACGACGTTGGCCTGCTGTTGAGGATGGCGAACCGCCACGGGTTGATCGCAGGAGCGACGGGCACGGGCAAGACGGTGACGCTGCAAGTCATCGCGGAATCGCTGAGCCGGGCGGGCGTGCCAGTCTTCATGGCCGACGTGAAGGGCGACCTCTCGGGCATCAGCCAACCGGGGTCGGCGACCGAGCGCATCGCCCAGCGGATCAGCGATCTTGGGCTGCCGGCGTACGAGTGGGCCGGGTGTCCTGCGGTGTTCTGGGACGTCTTCGGCGAATCGGGACACCCAGCGAGGACGACGATCTCCGAGATGGGCCCGCTGCTGCTCTCGCGGCTGCTCAACCTCAACGACACGCAGGCCGGTGTGCTGAACCTGGTATTTCGGGTCGCGGACGACGGGGGCATGCTGCTGCTCGATCTAAAGGATCTGCGGGCGATGCTTCAGTATGTCGGTGACAACGCGGCGACGTTCAAGACGCAGTACGGCAACGTATCGCCGGCGAGCGTCGGCGCGATCCAGCGCGGGCTGCTCGCGCTCGAGGACAACGGCGGCGATCGCCTTTTCGGCGAACCGGCGGTGAATCTCGATGATCTGATCCAGACCGATGCGAACGGCCACGGCGTCATCAACATCCTGGCGGCGGACAAGCTGCTGAACACGCCGCAGACCTACACGACGTTCCTGCTCTGGCTGCTGTCGGAGCTGTTCGAGCAGCTGCCGGAGGTCGGCGATCTCGACAAGCCGAAGCTCGTTTTCTTCTTCGACGAGGCGCACCTGCTCTTCAATGACGCGCCGAAGCCGCTCATGGATCGCGTCGAGCAGGTGACGCGGCTGATTCGCTCGAAGGGCGTCGGCATCTACTTCATCACGCAGAACCCGCTCGACATCCCGTACGAGATCCTGGGGCAGCTCGGCAACCGCGTGCAGCACGCGCTGCGGGCCTTCACGCCGCGCGACCAGAAGGCCGTGAAGGCGGCGGCGGAGACCTTCCGCGCCAACCCGAAGATCGATGTCGAGACGGCGATCACGGAGCTGAAGGTCGGCGAGGCACTGGTGTCGATGCTCGACGAGCAGGGCAGCCCATCGATCGTGGAGCGGGCGCTGATCTTGCCACCGCGGAGCCAGATCGGCGCGATCACGGCCGAGCAGCGGGCGGCGATCGTCGCCGGGTCGGTGCTGGCGGGACACTACGAGGCAGTGGCCGACCGTGACTCCGCGTACGAGATGCTGCAGGTGCGCGCATCGCAGGCGGCGGCGGAGGCGGAGCGCGAGGCGGCGGAGGCAGAGCAGCTGAAGCAGGCGAAGGACGAGATGCGCCGCGCGCCTGCACCGGCGCCGAGACGCGCGCCCGCACGCCGCAGCAACAGCGACAGCATCCTCGAAGCAGCGACGAAGAGCGCGGCGCGTTCGGTCGGCAGCCAGATGGGCCGCAGCCTGACGCGCGGCATCCTGGGTGGCCTGTTCGGGAAGCGGCGGTAGCGGCGAGCGCACCCGTAGCCGCGGAGCTTCAGCTCCGCCCGCCGGCGCTGACACCGACGGCAGGGGCGTGGGCCGGGCGCAGCTGAAGCTGCGCAGCTACGTCAATCGCGCCCTTCGGCGAGTGTTAACCGCGGGCCTTCGCGGGGCGCTTCATGGTCCAGGCGTAGGGGCCGCCCTTGGGGATGTCGCCCTCAGAGACGATCTCGAAGCCGTGCTTCTGGTAGAACGGCACGTTCTTCGTCTTGTTCGTCTCGAGATAGCACGGGAGCCCCTCGGTGTCGGCGCGCGTCAGCATCGGCTGGACGAGCGCTCCACCGACGCCCTGCCCCTGCCGTGGCGGGTCGACGCCGAGGATCATCAGGTACCAGTGCGGCTCGGGCGCCTTGTCGTGGTGGATCTTCTCCATGAAGTTCATCGCGTTCAGGAAGCGGTTGAACGCGCCGAAGCCGAACTTGAGCGGCGCCATAAGCAGGCCGTTTCGCGCCATGCGGGGGACGGTGAGCTTCGTCGCGCCGGGCGGCAGCCAGACGGCGTTGCCTTCGACCTTGGTAGCGGTCGTGTGGACCTCGCCGTAGTTGTGTCCGTACTTGGCGCCCTGCGTCATGAACCACTGCAGCTTCGCTTCGCGGCCGGGGCTGCCCTCGGGCAAGATGTACGTGAGGAGCGGATCGTCATCGAACGCGCGGGCGAGTACGGCGCCGGATTCGGCGATCTGGTCGCGGGTCATGGTGGTGGTCTGGATCGCTGTGGTCACGGCTGCACCTCGTCGCTGCGCGGCTGGCGGATGTGACGATGGTACAGGGGTGGCGGTTGATGTCAATGGGGCCCGGCACGGGCAGGCGAGAGCGCCTGCGCTACCACGGCGATGGCGGCGCGGAAAAAAAGGCGAGAGCCCCGCGCTTTCGGTTGGGGCTCTCATATACCCTGGCACTGGCCTATTTT
>JANPBN010000027.1:0-3354 GCA_031430415.1 Dehalococcoidia bacterium | reverse complement strand
TCGGCAGAGGCCGGGTCGCCCGTGAGCAGCGACATCTCGCCGATGGGCTCTCCCGCGCCGAGGGCGCCCAGCTCGCGCCTCTCGCCGCGGGGGCCGGTGGCGGTCACGGAGACGACCCCTTCTTCGACAATGTGGAACTCGGGCTGAAGGGTGCCCTGGGCGATGATCAGGTCGCCTGGGGCGTAGCTTCGCCGCTCCATGCGCTGGCGAAGCTGCACCCAGTCTTCGCGCTGGATGACATCGGCTATGTGACTGGTAGCGGCGCGCACGGTCGGGTGCCTCCCCGCTGAAGCCCGCCTCCGTAGGCAGGCTGGGGCTATCCTACTCTGATTCGCGGGGTGTGTCACCAGTCGTCCGACGATTCGGTATGGCCAACCGGCGGCAACTCCCTAAGTGGCCACCCCTCAGATTGCGCGCCCCTGCGCCGATGATGAACGTAGCGAATCAGGAACGTGCCCCCTTGGAGCTTGGGAGCGGCGTTTCTGGCTCGCGGGGAAGCAGCGGCCGCCGGTTGGCCGTAGCCGAGGGAGTCGACGCAACGCCTGAGGAGGCGGGACGTTACTCCACGTAAGGGATGCCACGGTTGGCGTTGACACGCTGCCGATGGGCACGTCAAGAGCGAGGGCTTGAGCATGATTCGGAAATTGCTGACCGGCCACGAGAAGGCGCAGAGCCTCGCGGAGTTTGCACTGATCCTCCCGATGTTCCTGATGCTGGTATTCGGCATCATCGACTTCGGCATGGGGCTGCGCGCATACATCAGCCTGTCTGCCGCCACCCGCGAGGGCGCGCGTTACGCGGCTGTCGGCAACACCGCCGGCACCTTCACAACAGGCGGAAGCGGTCAGTGCAACGGCACGACGACGACGACAGCCGTTGGCAAAGTCTGCGCGACGATTAACGGGCTGGATCTGTCAGATGTTACGAACGTGGCAGTGACCTACCCGAACGGCAACACACCTGGCCAGAACGTCCGCGTTCGGGCCGATTACGCCTACCAATACATCACCCCCGTTCGCGGGATCATCAATGTGCTGTCCGGCGGAAGCATTGGCAGCACTCTGACGATCACGTCGTCGACGGATATGCGCCTGGAGTGACGCTCCGGGCAGGAGTACGACAATGGCACGGTTTTTCCGCAATGGCGAGCGCGGCCAGGCCCTGGTGCTCGGGCTCCTGTTGCTTCCCTTCCTCGTCGGCATGACGGGCATGGCTATCGACATCGGCTCGTACGCCAGTGAACGGCGTACGCTCCAGAACGCTGCCGACAGCATCGCCATTGCGGCGGCGCAGGATCTGCCGGATTCGGCAGCGGCGACGGCTGCGGCGAACACCTACGCGGGACATAACGGCATCGACCTTACGTCGATGACGGTGACGATCTCGGGCGGCACGACAGCCCCCAAGGTGACGGTGCAGCTGACCGACCCGCACAACTTCGCGTTCATGAAGATTTTTGGCGTGGACAGCAAGAACGTTGGCGCGCGCGCCGCGGCGGTGAAGGCGTCCTTCGGGGGCGGGGCCGGCATCGTGCCGTGGTCGGTGACACAGGCGACTGTGGACGCATCGGCGAATGGCTCGCTCGTAACGATGAAGTACGACGCGACGGGCGGCAACACCGGCAACTTCGGCGCCATCCGCATCGACGGTCCGGGCGCATCCACGTACAACACTTCGGTGCGCTTCGGCAGCACCTCGGTCGCCTGCGCAATCAGCGCGCCGAACTGCGTTGCGGGCGCCTGCCCGGGCACGTATCCGTCGACGTGTTCGGAAACGGCGCCAGAATGCGATGGACCGGACTGCACGCCGCAAACGGGAAACCTGATCGGCCCGACCCGGACCGGCGTGGACTTCCGCATAAATAACACCATGGCATCGTGTGACACGTTCAACGAGGCCTTTGGCCCGGCGGACGCCAACGGCATCTATCAGCTCAACAGCGGCTGCAACCCGTGGATCGATGGACCTGGAAAGTGCCAGACCACAACCTCGATATGCAGCCGGCGGGTGATCATCATTCCCGTCGTCGACAGCTTCGGGAACGGTGCCTCTGATCCGGCCACGATTCAGCGCTTCGCGCTCGTATTCCTCGAGGGCTACGATGCGGGGAAGTGCCAGGGCAACGACTGTGAGATCAAGGGCCGGTTCGTGAAGGCCGAGATCACGACGGGTGCGCTGGCTGGAGCCTACGATCCGACCGCCCAGATTCACTTTGCCCGCTTGAGCGAATAGCCAGCCCAGCGAGCCCCGCCCAGTCGGAGCCGGGGCGCCGGAATGGAGCATCTGGGAGCCCGCCAATCGGCGGGCTCCCTCAAGTTTTCCGTGCCTGAGGCCGCCTGCCGCCGGTGTTCCGGGAGGGTCGGGCACGCGATTCACTTCTCGGGGTGCCGACACTACAATGGGATGCACGCCGATGGGGAGCGTGTCCAGATTCCGGCTTTGGGCGTATCGTTTTGTTCTCAAGATCAGATAAGCCTCGTGGAACGGCCTTAGAGTCGGCCGCCGGTCCGTACCAGATCAGCCCGGAGATGTCCGAGGCAACGCTGGTCGATGCGGCGCGTAGGTTCGATGACGAGGCATGGGCGGAGATCTACCGCCGCCACGCACAGCAGGTGTACGCGTACATCTACTATCGGCTGGGAGACCAGCACACGGCGGAAGACCTCGCCGCGGACGTCTTCGTGAAGGCGATCGCGGGCATCGGCGGCTACGTCTGGCGCGGCACGCCGCTGCTGGCGTGGCTCTACCGGATCGCCCACAACGTGACGGCGGATTACCGGAAGTCCGCGGCCCGGCGCTCGCGGCGCATGGCCGTAGGCGAGCCGGGCGACATCGTGGACAGCGACGACGCGCTGGGCGCGTTCGAGAGCCAGTCCGACATGATGAGCGCCATCGCGACGCTCACCGAGGAGCAGCAGCAGGTCATCGTGCTGCGCTTCTACCAGGGAATGAGCACTGCCCAGGTGGCAGTGGTCGTGGGAAAGCCGGAGAGCGCCGTAAAGGCGCTCCAGGCACGGGGGCTGCGGTCCTTGCGACGCGCACTCACCGTGCCGGGCATGGACGAGGAGCTGGCGACGGCATGACGGGACAAGCGTCCTTCGACGACGCACTCGACGCCGCGATCGACGCGCTCCGCGCCGGCCGCCCGCTCGATCATGTGCTCGGCGACTTCCCATCGCACGCCGCGGCGCTGCGCCCGATGCTCGAGACGACGCTCCAGGCGACACGTCTACGCGGCGGCTACGTGCCGCCGTCACCCCGGCTCGCGGAGCACGTGATGATCGTCCGCGCCGCCGCACAGCGCGCGGAGATTGCGGCGCGTGTTTCACCTTCGTCTGCGCGGCCGATTGCGCG
>JANPBN010000026.1:0-3823 GCA_031430415.1 Dehalococcoidia bacterium | reverse complement strand
GCCGGTGGTACCGATCGCCTCCCGGGCGCGCAACGCGTCGGCCAGCGCCTGACGGTCGATCTCCAGGTCGCCCGCGGCGTTCTCCCGCGCGACTGACTCTATGGCGCCGAGCAGCAGCATCACGCCGTCGTATGACTGGAGGACGAAGGGCGTGCCGGGCAGCCGCCCGAAGCGCGCCTGAAACCGCTCGCCGAACGGCTGATCCGGCGTTGCGCCGCCCGTCAGCACAGCGCCCTCGGCATGCTGCTGGGCTGTCGAAATGAAGTCTTGCGAGCTGAGCAGGCCATCCGGGCCGATGAATGCGCCGGTATAGCCCTCCAGCCGAAGCTCGCGAACGAGAAGCGCGCCCTCAGGGTTCAGCCCCTCGTACACCACCACAGCCGGATCGGCGCTCTTGATCTGCCGCACCAGGCCGCTGAAGTCCTGCGTTCCCGCCGCGACGCGGTCCCGCAGGAGGACTTCCCCACCAGCCTCCGCGAACGCGCGCGCGAACTGCTCGGCCAACCCCGTGCCGTATGGCTCCGAGTCGTCGATGATCACAGCGGTCGATGCGAGCAGCGTCTCACGCGCGTAGCGCGCCTGCACGCGCGCCTGTGCATCGTCGCGCCATGCTGTGCGAAAGAAGTACCCGTCATCGCGGGACAGTTCCGTGCGGGTCACCGTCGCCGCGACGTGTACGACGCCCGCGGCGGCATAGATCGCGTTGGCCGCCTGGGCGCCGATCGTACACATCGGCCCGATGACGCCTGCGAGTGAGGAACTGGCGATAAACTCGCGCGCGACGGCGACGGCGACCTCAGCATCGGTGCAATGATCGTCCTTGCGAACGATGCTGATCGAGTGACCCTTGATGTCGCGGGCGAAGTCCGCCGCCGCGAGTTCGGCCGCGTCAGCGAGATCGACGCCGAGCACCACCTGCTCGCCGCTGAGCGCCGTCGAGACGCCGATCTCGACCGGCTGCCCGCGTAGAATGACGATGCTACCGCGTCCGGGGGCGACGGGCGTCTCATCGACGCCGGAACCGCCGCCCCGGCAGGCGACCGTCAGGAGAGCGGCGAGCATCACGATCCAGCCGAGCGTCCGGTACATACTCGCTCTTTCCTCACGACTGCCGAGACAAGGGCCCTCCGCCGGGCGTATTATCCACGCAGCCGCACAGGCCCGCCACCCGCGGCCGTGGCGACGAAGGAGGGCCGACCGATGCCCATCGAGAAGGCGTTTCGCATCGACGCGCCGCCACATCGCATCTACGCCGCGCTCGAGGCCGAGCTCGGTGACGCCGACGGAAGCGCGGACGGCACGTTTGCGGTGCTTCGCCGCGAGACGGACCGGGCGCTCGATCTACGCGTCACGATCGCTGGAGTGCCGTGCTGGCTGAACTACCGGATCGTACCGCAGGAAGGTCATGCCGAGGTCGTCGCGCGGCTACAGCCCTTCGGATGGCGCTATACATTCTTCCGGATCGTGACCCTTGGCATGCGCGACCAGGGCTTCGAAGTGGCGCTCGTCGAGGGACTGGCGAACCTCAAGGCGGCCGTGGAGGAGCAGGAGTTCCCGGACGAGGCGGAGCGCACCATATCGCCGCCGGACGAGTAGCCGCGTGAGCCGTTATGGAGCGTGGCCGAGCGCGTTCTGATAAGGTAGTGCCTCGCAAAGCAGCCACGAGGGGTCACCGTGTCGTTGCCGGAATCCACGCCCACTTCCGCGCCCGCGCTCGAACGTGATGGCCGCGTGCTCGCGATCGATATTCTGCGCGGGCTGGCGATCCTGTGGGTGATCTCGTTCCACCTTTGGGCAGATCTGACCTACAAGGTCGCCGGCGCCGACAAGATGTATTTCGCGCTCCGGGAGGAGATCGCCGCGGCCCATGTGCTCGGTACGCTCACGGCATTCGGCGAGGTTGTCCTGGGCACGGGATTTCACGGCGTCGCGCTCTTCATGGTGTTGAGCGGACTCTCCCTGACGATGAACGCCGCCCGGCGCGCCGAGCCGGCCGTGTTGGCGGGCTATCGCGCACGCTTCTGGAAACTGCTGCCTGCGTACTGGGGAGGAATCGCGTTCTTCGCCGGTACCATTGCCGTCATCGCCGCGCTCCAGATGCTCCTCGACGGCGGGTCGTTCAGCGAGCAATGGGGCAACGTCCGGATCGCCGTCATCGGTCCGGTCGACGTGCAGTTCTCCGATGCGCTCTGGGCGGCGTCGGTATTCGGCTGGATCTTCGGCGACAAGGACGGAAGCGTACTCGTCGCGTCGATGTGGTTCGTCCCGCTGCTGCTCCAGTATTACCTGATCTTTCCATTTGCCTTAAGGTTGCTCAACCGCATCGGTCCATGGCGGTTCCTCGCGATCGGCATCGCCGTGACGCTGCTCTCGCGCGCGCTATGGATCAGCGTGGCGCCGACCTTTACGCAGCCGTACTACGAAGCGCGGGTGATGACGGCGCTGGCGCCGTTCCGGTTCTCGGAGTTCGCGGCGGGGATGACGATCGGGTGGCTGCTGGTACACCGACGGGACGAAACGGCGGAGTACGTCCGGTCGCCGTTCGACATCTTTGGGCTCGTCGTTATCGCCGCGTTGCTGCAGATGGCCGGAGCGATCCTTGCGCCGAAGTCGGAGACGACACGCGTGCTGGGCGATCCCGTCATCGGACTGGGGATGGCGATCTACGCGCTGCCGTTACTCTTCAAGGTGCCCGGTTGGCTCGAGTCGAGCCTGCCGGCGAAGGCGCTGATCTTCATGGGGGTGATCTCATTCCCGGTGCTGATCATCAATGACGGGATGCGCTACGTCGGGAGTTTCCTGCGCCTGGAGCAAATCCCGGATCCCGCATGGTGGTTCTTCCTGATCGTCGTCTACGTGCCGGTCGGCGTGCTCATCGCGTATCCGTACGCGCTGCTGTTTGGGCTGGTGCCGAAGCAGCGCCGCAAGCGCGCGCAGGCAGCGTCCCGCGACGCACAGGCGACGCCACTCGACGCGCAACCCGCGGCGGGCGCGGGATAGGCGAGAAGGGATCTCCGGTGTCGCTACTCGAATCCAGCCCCTCGTCGGCCCAGCCGCTCGAACGCGATGGGCGTGTGATGGCGATCGATATCCTTCGCGGGCTGGCGATCCTGTGGGTTATCTCGTTTCTACTCTCGGTCGACATGGCCCACAGTACAGTGGGCACCGACCAGTTGTACGTCGCACTGCGCGACCGTATCGCCGAAGGCAACGCGCTCGGCGCGCTTACTGCGTTCGTCGAGGTGGTACTGGGCACGGGATACTACGGCGTGGTTCTGTTCATGGTTCTGAGCGGCCTGTCCCTGACGATGCACGCGTACGGACGGGGTGAGGCACGACTGCTCTCGGGCTATCGCGCGCGCATCTGGAAGATCCTGCCGGTGTACTGGTCTGGCATCGCATTTCTCGCAGCCACGTTTACGATCATCGCGCTTCTCCAGGTGTGGCTGGACGGGGGTACATTCGGGCAGCAGTGGCACAACGTACGCATTGCGGCTTCATACCCGATCACCTGGAACGTCGAGCCCGTGGACGCGCTCTGGTCCGCCACCGTATTCGCATGGATCTTCCGAGGTTCGGACGTCACCGCACTGATGGGCTCAACATGGTTCGTGGCGCTGCTGATCCAGTACTACCTCGTCTTTCCGTTCGCGCTCAGGCTGCTCAACCGGATCGGCCCATGGCGCTTCATGCTGGCCGCGATCGTATTTACGGCGGTATGCCGTGGTTTGATGATCCGCTTCGGCCCGGAGTTCTTGTCGCCGGATCGGCAGGTTTCGTTGGTGCTCGCCGGCGCGCCGTTCCGCTTATCGGAGTTCGCGGC
>JANPBN010000025.1:0-2777 GCA_031430415.1 Dehalococcoidia bacterium | reverse complement strand
GTGCAGTGGTGCCAGGGGTTCAGCGAGCCAGGCAGCGGCTCCGACCTCGCGTCGCTGCAAACGCGCGCGGTGAAGGACGGCGACGACTACGTCATCAACGGGCAAAAGATCTGGACATCGGGCGGCATGAGCGCGCACTGGATGTTCATGATGGCGCGCACCGACCCCGAGGCGCCGAAGCACAAGGGCATCAGCTACTTCCTGCTCGACATGAAGTCGCCGGGCGTCGAAGTGCGGCCGCTGACGAATCTGGCGAACCAGGACATGTTCGCGGAAGTGTTCTTTACGGACGTGCGCGTCCCTGCGAAGAACATCGTCGGTGAGCTGAACCGCGGCTGGTACGTCGGCACGACGACGCTCGACTTCGAGCGCTCAAGCATCGGCTCCGCTGTCGGCATCAAGCTGCAGCTCGATGGGCTGGTGAAGTACGCGCGCGAGCACGCAGCCGACGGCACGAGCCGCACGAGCCAGATCGCCGGTCTGCAGTCCGAACTCGCCGATCGCTACATCGAAGCGAACGTCGCGCGGATGATGTCGTATCGCGTCGTGACGATGCAGGCGAAGGGCATGATCCCCAACCACGAGGCGTCGATGACGAAACTGTTTGCATCGGAACTCAGCCAGCGGATCGCGCGGACCGGCATGAAGGTGCTCGGCCTCTACGGTCAGCTCTACGGCGACCAGTCGCCGATGCGCGGCCGCTACGAGAGCAGCTACATGACGTCGCTGTCGTCGACCATCGCCGGCGGCACATCGGAGATCCAGCGGAACATCATCGCGCAAAGAGGATTGGGTTTGCCGCGGGACTAGACTCGAAGAATCCAGCCTCTGCGTCCTTAGCTCTTTGCGTTTGAACACAGAGACGCAGAGGGCGCAGAGGCTGCTGTGAGAAGCAACCAGCGACTAGCAACCAGGAGACCAGCAGTGGATTTCAACGACACGCCAGAAGAAGCAGTATTCCGCGGGCAGGTGCGCACCTTCATCGAGGCGGAGGCGCCGAAGCCGAAGAAGGGACAGACGGCGCAGGAAGCGCTGGCCGAGAGCTGGCAGGTAAATCAAGTCTGGTTCAAGAAGCTCGGAGAGAAGGGCTGGATCGCCCCGGCGTGGCCGAAGGAGTACGGCGGCGCGAGCATGACCAACACCGAGCAGTTCATCTTCAATGAGGAGATGGCGCTCCATAAGGCGCCGCGGCCGCTCCACATGATCATTGGCCTCGGCATGGCCGGACCGACGCTCATCGTCCATGGCACCGATGACCAGAAGCAGAAGTACCTGCCCGGCATGCTCCGCGGCGAGGACATCTGGTGCCAGGGCTACTCCGAGCCGGGCGCCGGCTCAGACCTGGCGTCGCTGCAGACGCGCGCCGTGCGCGATGGCGACGACTACGTCATCAACGGCCAGAAGATCTGGACGACGCTTGCTCACGTGGCGCGCTACATGATCCTCCTGACGCGCACCGACCCGGACGCGCCGAAGCACCGGGGCATCACGTACTTCATCCTCGACATGAAGGCGCCGGGGGTCGAAGTGCGGCCGCTGTACAACCTGGGCAACAGCCACGAGTTCAACGAGGTCTTCTTCGACAACGTGCGCATCCCCAAGGACAATGTGATCGGCGAGGAGAACCGCGGCTGGTACGCCGCCGTCACCACGCTCGACTTCGAGCGCTCGAGCATCGGCTCCGCGACCGGCATGAAGCAGCACGTTGAGGAACTGATCGAATACGCCCGTGAGCACGAGGGCGACCCGACGAGCACCCTGCGCACGAACCCGATGCTTCGCTACGAGCTCGCGGATCGCATGATCGAGACGGAAGTCGCCCGCATGCTGTCGTATCGCGTGGCGAGTATGCAGACGCGCGGTCTCATTCCGAACTACGAGGCGTCGTCGCTGAAGCTGTTCTCGACGGAACTGAACCAGCGCATCGCGCGCAGCGCCGTCCACGTACTGGGTCTGTACGGACAGCTCAAGGGCGACGAAGCGCCGATGAAGGGCCGCTGGCTCGCCACCTACCTCCGCAGCGCCGCCTTCACGATCGAGGGCGGTACCTCGGAGATCCAACGGAACATCATCGCCCAGCGCGGTCTCGGCCTGCCGCGGGACTAGAGGTTGGAAGTTAGAGGTTGGAGGTTGGTCTGAGCGAGACGACTGCCCGCGCCGCGAAGATTACGCGATATGAGGATCTCGAGGTCTATCAGCGGAGCTTTGCGTTGCTGCGCCCGGTACATGACTTGGCGCGCGCGTTTCCAGACTTCGAGAAGTACGCACTCGCCGATCAGATGCGGCGTGCCTCTCGGTCGGTTCCCACGAACATTGCCGAGGGGTATTCTCGTCGTCAGTCGCCTCGCGACTTTAGGCATTTCCTCGCTATTGCGATGGGGTCAGCGAATGAGATGGTTGTGCACCTGCGGATCGTCAAGGAGCTGGGTTACGCCGACACAGAGTTGTGCGACCGGTACATCGCGGACTACGACGTCGTCGGTCGCCAACTGCATCGCTTGATCGACGCATGGCGTCGCCTGGAGGATCGACCAACCTCCAACGTCCAACCTCAAGGAGACCAGTAGCGATGCGCTTCAAGTTCACACCAGCCCAGGAGGAGTTCCGCAAGGAAGTGCGCGGCTTCCTAAAGGAGACGCTGCCCGCGGACTGGCAGGGCGCGGACAACGCGATCGATGACGAGCAGCACGAGTTCGGGCGCGAGTTCCTCAAGAAGCTCGCGCCGCGCAAGTGGATCGCCCCGGCATGGCCCGAGAAATACGGCGGACTCGACATGT
>JANPBN010000024.1:0-4360 GCA_031430415.1 Dehalococcoidia bacterium | reverse complement strand
GTGAGTACGTCGGTTCTCAGTCCGGCTCCTCCTGCTCCGCCCCAAGCGAACCGAAGGCCGTTCCGGCCTCGGCCTGACGGCGGATGCGCGCCGGTGCGCCGACGGCCAGCATCCCGTCCGGCACGTCGCGCGTCACTACGGATCCAGCGCTCGTGCGCGCGCCCGCACCGATCCGCACCGGCGCCACGATCATCGTGTCGCTGCCAATGAATGCGCCATCGCCGATGACCGTCCGGTGCTTCTGTGTGCCGTCGTAGTTCGCCGTGATCGTACCGGCGCCAATGTTGACGTCCGCCCCCACATCCGCGTCGCCGATGTAGCTGAAATGGCCCATCTTGGCGCCCCGCCCCAGCCGCGACGCCTTCACCTCGGCGTAGTTGCCGATATGTACGCCCTCGCAAAGATGCGAACCAGGACGCAGGTGGCTGTACGGCCCCACATCGACACCATCTTCCAGCACCGACTCCTCGATCGTCGAAGACCGCACGACGCAGAGCTCGCCGAGCGTGCTGTCACGGATGATCGTCGCCGGCCCAATCTCGCAGCGCATGCCAATGACCGTTGCGCCCTGCAGATGCGTCTGCGGCAGGATCACCGTGTCCTCGCCAATCGTCACGTCCGCGTCGATGTATGCCGATGACGGATCGGCGATCGTGACGCCGGCCAGCATGTGCCGCCGCCGGATGCGGTCGCGGATCGTCGCTTCCGCCTCGGCTAGTTGCACCCGGTCGTTGATGCCGCGCACCTCGGCCGCTTCCTCCGCCTCGACCGCAACCGCCGCGTTCCCTTCGCCATGCGCGATCGCTGCCAGGAGCGTCAGATAGCGCTCGCCGTTCGGCGCCGGATCGATGTGCTCCAGGCGCGACCAGAGCCACTCGGCCCGCGCCGCGTACTGCCCCGAGTTGATATAGCGCGCGGCTCGGCGATCGACGTCACCCTCGCCCTTCGTCTCGATGATCGAGGCGATGCTGTGGCCTTCCAGTTCGAGCACGCCGTACGCCTCGACCGGCACGCACGCGGTCAGCACCGCGAAGTCAGGTCGCGCGTGGGGCCGCTCGCCAGCAAGGAACGAAGGCACGAAACCCGTCGAGACAGCTCCGTCATCCGCCGACTCGACCGAGGCCATCAGGCGGCGCAGCGTTGCGGGCAGAACGAGCGGCACGTCGCCGTTCAGGATCAGCACAAAGTCCGCATCGCCGGCGGCGCCGCGCGCGCACTCGACGGCATGCCCCGTCCCCAGCGGCGTCGGCTGCACAGCGAAGCGGACGCCTTCGCCCGCCGCATCCCGTACCACGGGCGACTCTGCCCCCGCCCCGACGACGATGACGATGTCCTCGACGCCCGCCGCGCGTGCTGCCTCGACGACGTGCCGCACGACCGGGCGCCCCGCGAGCGGATGCGCGACTTTCGGCGTGCTCGAGCGCATGCGGGTGCCCTGTCCCGCGGCTAGCACAACGGCAACCCAGCGCGGCGTTGCTTCGCTCATTTGGCACACGCCAGCGCCAAGCGCAACGCTATGGGTGAAAAGCTGATCTGTGGGGGTTCGTCTGGATTCGTACTCAAGCATCGCGGCGTGGCCCACCCGCAATGCGCGGGTTTGTGTGGCCCTCGGCCGGTGCTGGATCGTATCGGCGCGTTCGGAACGCTGTCAAGCCACAGTGCCGCCAGAAGCGAAGCCTACCCCGCTTCCGGCACCGTGCCTGTCAACCTACAATGCCGCCTATGGACGCAGACCAGATCCGCGAGACGTTCATCAGCTTCATGGAAGAGCGCGGGCACCTGCGCATGCCCAGCGCGTCCCTGGTGCCGCACGGCGATCCGACGCTGCTCTTCACGAGCGCCGGCATGGTGCCGTTCAAGCAGTACTTCACCGGACTCGCCGAGCCACCATCGAAGCGTATGGCGACGGTCCAGAAGTGCTTCCGCACCACCGACATCGACGCGGTCGGCGACTATAGCCACCTCACGATGTTCGAGATGCTCGGCAACTTCAGCATCGGCGACTACTTCAAGAAGGAAGCGATCGTCTGGGCCTGGGAGCTGCTGACCGAGCGCTTCAAGCTGCCGAAAGACACGCTCTCCGTCACCATCTTCGAGACAGATGAGGAGGCGCACGACGAGTGGCGCGCCCTCGGCCTGCCCGAAGAGCGCATCCACCGCTTCGGCGAGGAACACAACTACTGGTTCAGCGGCGACATCGGCCCGTGCGGCCCCAACAGCGAGATCTTCGTCGACCGCGCCCTCGTGCCCGGCTGTCCCGCCTGTGCCGATGGCTCCTGCAAGCCGAACGAGCCCGACTGCGGCCGCTTCCTCGAAGTGTGGAACCTCGTCTTCATGGAGCTCTACCAGGGTGAGGGCGGCGTCCGCACGCCGCTGCCCGCAAAGAACATCGACACCGGCTCCGGCCTCGAACGCATGGCCATCGTGCTGCAGGACAAGCGCTCGGTCTACGAGACGGACCTCTTCGCGCCCGTCCTCGAACGCATCGAGCACCTGACGCTCAAGACCTACGGCGAAATCGCCGCAATCGACGGCGCCATGCGCATCATTGCCGAGCACGCTCGCGCCGCGACGTTCCTCATCACCGACGGCGTCATGCCCGCGAACGATGGCCGCGGCTACGTGCTGCGCCGCATCCTCCGCCGCGCCGTGTACTTCCTCACGCAACTCGCGCCCGACGCGCCGGGCACGTTGCTTGATAAGGTCGCAGACTCCGTCATCGCGAAGATGGAGCGCTCCTACCCGGATCTCCGCGGCCGCGCCGACTTCGTGATGCGGCTCCTGGCCGCCGAGGAGTCGAAGTTCCGCGAGACACTCGAACGCGGCCGCACGCACCTCGAATCCGTGCTCGATGCTTCCGGAACCGACAAAGCGATCAGCGGACAGCAGGCGTTCACGCTGTACGACACCTACGGCTACCCGCTCGAACTGACACAGGAGATCGCCGCCGGCCGCGGATTCACCGTCGACCTCCCAGGCTTCCAGCGCGAGATGGCGGCGCAGCGCGAACGCGGCCGCGCTCATGCCAAGTTCGACCTCGACGCTGACCGCACCGCCGCGTACACCGCGCTCGCCCACATCCGCACGTCGTTCGTCGGCTACGGCGCAACCGCACACGAGACGACCATCGCCGGCATCATCGGCCCGGCTGGCGTGCAGGAAGATGCGGAGGCCGGCGTCGCCGTCGAGGTCGTGCTCCTCGAGACGCCGTTCTACCCCGAAGGCGGCGGCCAAATGGGTGACAGCGGCGAGATCGTCGGCCCGAACGGCCGCATCGTCATCGACGACACGCAGGCCGCGGCTGAAGGCCTCATCGTCCATCGCGGTCGCGTCGCCGAAGGCCGCATTGCCGTGAACGATGCCGTACGCGCTTCCGTCGATCCGGAGCAGCGGCGCGCCAGCCAGCGCAATCACACGGCGACGCACCTGCTCCACGCCGCGCTGCGTGAGGTCGTCGGCGAACATGTGCGCCAGGCCGGGTCACTCGTCGCGCCAGATCGCCTGCGTTTCGACTTCACGCATATCGAGGCGACGAAGCCGGACGAACTCGCAGCCGTGCAGCGCCTCGTCAACGCGAAGATTCGCGCCGACATCGAGGTGCACTGGGAGGAGCAAGCCTACGAGGACGCGATCGCTGGCGGCGCCATGGCTCTCTTCGGCGAGAAGTACACGCAGAAGGTGCGCGTCGTCGGCATCTGCGAGCCGCGTCACGTTCACGGCGACGTTTCCGGCGACGCGCCGCAGTGCTTCAGCAAGGAACTCTGTGGCGGCACACATTGCCACCGCACCGGCGAAATCGGCGCCTTCATCATCGCCAGCGAGGGCAGTGTCGGCGCCGGTGTGCGCCGCATCGAGGCGCTCACCGGCGCGCTCGCCGATGCGTTCGTGCTCGAGCAGCAGTCGTCCCTCGGACGCATCGGCCGCAAGCTCAACGCGACCCCGGCGGAGATCGAGGCCCGCGTCGATGCGCTGCAAGCCGAACTCGACGCTGAACGCCGCCGCGCCCAGCAGTTCGAACGCCAGGCCGGCCGCGCCGAGGTCGACACCCTGATCGAGGCCGCGGAACGCATCGACAGCGCATCGCTCGTCGTCGCATCCGTGCCCGGCGGGAGCGCCGAGGCGCTGCGCGAGATGGGCGACCTGCTCCGAGAGAAGCTCGGCAGCGCCGTCATCGTCCTCGGCACCGTAGCCGATGATAAGCCGAGCTTCATCGCGATGGTGACAAAGGATCTCGTGGGGCGCGTTCACGCGGGCAACCTCATCAAACAGGTCGCGGCCGTCGCGGGTGGCGGCGGCGGCGGACGTCCCGACATGGCGCAGGCGGGCGGACGCGACGCATCGAAGCTGGGCGAGGCGCTCG
>JANPBN010000023.1:0-10363 GCA_031430415.1 Dehalococcoidia bacterium | reverse complement strand
ACGCCGTGACATCGAACAACGCGTTCATGGCGGATCGCGTCGTCGCGCTTGGCGCGCCGCGTGAGAAGGTACACGTCATCACGCTTGGCGCCGATCGATACGATCTCGGGAACGCCGCCGATTCGGTGAACCGGCGCGGACCCGGTGCTGAACGCACCGCCGTCGTCATCAGCACCCGTGCGCACGAATCGCTGTACAACGTCGGCGAGATCATCGATGCCTTCGCGCTGGCGCATCCAGAGCGTCCGCAGACGCGTCTCATCGTTGCGCATGGCGGCACGTTGACCGAGGGCCTGCGCGTCCGTGCTGAGGCCGCGGGCGCACCGATCACGTTTACCGGCTACCTCGACCGCAGTGCTTTTCGCGATGCACTTGCCGACGCGGAAATCTTCGTCTCCGTGCCATCGTCAGACGCGACGTCGGTCGCGCTGCTGCAGGCGATGGCAGCTGGGGCGTTTCCGATCGTCTCGGGTCTTCCTGCTGTGCGCGAATGGATTCGCGATGGGGAGAACGGCCTCGTCGTACCGTCGCATCGTCCCGACATGCTCGCTGCCGCCATCGTGCGTGCGCTCGATGACACTGCCCTTCGCCGCCGCGCCGCCAACGCGAATCTGGTGGTCGTCGAGGAGCGCGGACTCAATGAAGTGAACATGCAGCGGATGGAACAGATTTACCTCGCGCTGCGAGCTGGCTCGGGGAAAGAGCGTCCGTCGTAGGCCGGATCTTGACGAGCACGGAGCCAGCTTCCAGCTTCCATCCTCTGCCGGTACGCTGCCCTCATGGCAACCGAGAACATGCAGCGGGCGATCGAGCTGGCCAAAGCGGGGATCGGCGCCGTGAGCCCGAATCCGAGCGTTGGGTGCGTGCTCGTGCGCGACGGGCGCGTCGTCGGCGAAGGCGCGACGGAGCCACCGCCGGGCGCGCACGCCGAGGCTGTGGCGCTGCGGGCTGCCGGGGACGCCGCGCGCGGAGCGACAGCCTACGTCACGCTGGAGCCTTGCGCACACACCGGCAGGACGCCGCCATGTGCCGATGCACTGATCGAGGCCGGCGTGGCGGCGGTGCAGATCGCGTTGCTCGACCCGGATAGGAACGTCGCTGGTCGCGGTGCCGAGAAGCTACGCGCTGCGGGCATCGCGGTCGAGATCGGTGACGGCGGCGCGGAGGTGCAGCGTCAACTCGAGGCGTACCTGAAGCACCGTATCACGGGTCTGCCGTTCGTCATCGCGAAATTCGCGGCCACGCTCGATGGCAAGATCGCAGCGTCGAGTGGTGATTCGCGATGGGTCGCGGGCGCTGAGGCGCGCGCCTGGGCGCACGAGCATCGGACGAAAGTCGACGCAATGATGTGCGGCGTGAACAACGTCCTGCTCGACGATCCGCAACTGACCGCCCGCCCCGGCGGCGTGACGGCCAAGCGCCAGCCGCTGCGCATCGTCGCTGACTCGCGCGGGCGCACACCGCGCGATGCAAAGGTTTTCGGGCCTGGCGGTAAGACGCTCATCGCGACCACCGCCGCCTCCGATCCTGAGTGGCGCGCCCAAGTTGAGGCACGGGGCGCCGAGGCGATCGTGCTGCCGACCGACCCCCACGGTCGCGTCGATCTGGCGGCGTTGGCAAGCGTTCTTGGAGAACGCGGGGTGCTGTCGCTGCTGGTCGAGGGTGGTGGTGTACTGCACGCGGCATTCTTCGCGGCCGGCCTCGTAGACAAGGTGCACGCGATTATCGCGCCGAAGATCGTCGGTGGCGCGCTTTACCCGGCGGTGGCAGGCGAAGGTGTCGCGCGTATGGCCGATGCGATCGCGCTGCGGAACATCGACATTCGCCGTCTGGGTGATGACGTCGCGATCGTCGGCTACGTCGGACGAGATTGACGAACCGCGTCGATTTCGGCCGGGTGCGTTGCTACACTGGTCGTGCAGGCGTCGGCGCACTCCGTTCACCCGGGGATTTCGGTCAAACTGCCGATTTCGTCAGAATCATCGCTTCAGCATGACGTTTCATCAGCGGAAGTGCGCTTCCGTTGACGGCACCGGTACTTGGTGTTACTGTGACACTAACTCCCCGCCGGAGGTGACTGATGTTCACTGGAATCATCGAAGAAGTCGGAACCGTACGCGAAGTCGCGGGCGGCGAACTGACGATTGCCGCCAAACAGGTGCTCTGGGGCACGAATCTCGGCGACAGCATCAGCGTCAATGGCGTCGACCTCACCGCGAAGTTCTTCGATGAGGAGGGCTTCTCCGCGAACGTCATGCCGGAGACGTATCGCCGCAGTAACCTCGGCGACCTCAAATCTGGCGACAAGGTGAACCTCGAGCGCTCCCTGCAACTTGCGAGCCGCCTCAGCGGCCACCTCGTCCGCGGCGTCATTGAAGCGACCGGCACGGTGCACTCGTTTACGCCGGACGGCGACGCGATCATCGCGCGCTTCAACGCCCCACCCGACATCCTCCACCACACCATCGTCAAGGGGCCGATCTGCATCGACGGCATCAGCTTGACGGTCGTCGCCAAGGATGCCGAGACGTTCTCGGTCTCGATCGTGCAGTGGACGCGCGACAACACGAACCTCTATACGCGCAAGCCGGGCGATCGTGTGAACTTGGAGAGCGACATCATTGCCCGCTACGTCGAGCAGATGCTGATCGATCGGCGAGACTAGCGCCGTAGAGCGGAAGGGTGCCACGTGCCGACCGAACTGCCACAGATCAGCGAGAAGGAAGTCCGCCGCTCCAAGGGACTGAACACGGTCGAGGAAGCGATCGAGGAGTTCCGGAACGGTCGCTTCGTCATCATCATCGACGATGAGGACCGCGAGAACGAAGGCGACCTCTGCATCCCCGCGCAGTTCGCGACGCCCGAAGCGATCAACTTCATGGCGCGTCACGGCCGCGGCCTGATCTGCGTGCCAATGACCGCCGAGCGTCTCGCGGAGCTGCATATCCCGATGATGGTGAATCACAATGATTCACACTTCGGCACGCCATTCTCCGTATCGGTCGAAGCCCGCAGTGGCGTCACGACGGGCATCTCGGCCGCCGACCGCGCCCGGACGACGCAGGTGCTCATCGACCCAAAGACGCGCTCGAACGACCTGGTGATGCCGGGTCACGTGTTTCCGCTGCGCGCCCGGGAAGGTGGCGTCCTCGTCCGCGCCGGCCAGACCGAAGCGACGGTGGACCTGTGCAAGCTTGCAGGCCTATATCCGGCCGGCGTCCTCTGCGAGATCATGAACCAGGATGGGACGATGTCCCGGTTGCCGCAGCTCCGGCGGTTCGCCAAGCGCCATAACCTGAAGATCATCAGCGTCACTGAGCTGATCCAATACCGTATGCACAAGGAGAAGCTCGTCCGGCGCGTTGCCGAGAGCAAGCTTCCGACGGAATTCGGCGAATGGCGTTGCATCGCCTACAAGGCGATCACGGACCCGGACGAGCATCTCGCGCTCGTGTACGGCGACCCGCAAGGCGACGAGCCGGTATACGTTCGCGTGCATAGCCAGTGCGTCACCGGCGACGTGTTCGGTTCGCAGCGCTGCGACTGCGGCGAGCAACTGGCCATGGCGATGAAGACGATCTCCGATGCCGGTCGCGGCGTGATTGTCTACATGCGCCAGGAGGGTCGCGGCATTGGCCTCCACAACAAGATCAAGGCGTACAATCTGCAGGATGGTGGCATGGACACCGTCGAGGCGAACGAGGCACTGGGCTTCCCGGCCGATCGACGCGACTACGGGATCGGCATGCAGATCCTCGTCGACCTCGGGCTGAAGAACCTGCGGCTGCTCACAAACAATCCGGCCAAACGCGCCGGCCTCGAGGGCTTCGGCCTGCACGTCGTGGAGCGCGTCGCGGTGCGGCCGACACCGAACGAGCACAACGTCCGCTACCTCGAGACCAAGCGCACGAAGATGGGTCATCTCGACTAGGCGTTCGGAGCTACGCCTGGCCCCGACTGGATCCATCGCGCGGAGGATGGCGGGCAGACATAAGGCGGACAGCGACTCATTACGTCGCTCTCCCGGCACCTCGGAACGCGGGCCCTGTCCCACAAATAGTCCGTTTGTACCAGCCGCCATGCGTCGCGATCGGCGATGATAGAGGCGGTGGAAGCGGCGGCTCGCCGCGAGTGACGCTCCACGAGACGAAGGAATCGTTTGTGCCGCAAGGTGGGTTCTCCGCAGATAAGGCGCTCGATGCCACCGGGCTGCGTTTCGCCGTCATCGTCGCGCGCTTTAACGCGCACGTAACGCGCGGCCTGTACGATGGATGTCTCGAGGAACTCGGCGAGTTGAGTGTCTCGGCAGAGCTACTGTCGACGTTCGATGTGCCGGGATGCTTTGAACTGCCCCTGGTGGCGAAGGAACTCGCGAGCACGGGCCGGTTTGATGCCGTGATCTGCCTTGGTGCGATCATTCGCGGAGATACGCCGCACTTCGACTACGTGTCGTCGGAGACGGCGAGTGGCATCCAACGGGCCGCGCTCGACACGGGCGTGCCGGTGATCTTCGGCGTGCTGACGACCGACAACGAAGAGCAGGCGCTCGCCCGCATTGGCGGCGTGGCGGGGCATAAGGGCAAAGAGGCGGCGCTGACGGCTGTCGAGATGGCACTGGAGGTTCGCTCGATTCGCGAGCGATTCCGGTCATGACGGCGAAGAAAAGCGACGGAGCGCGAAGGGAGGCAGGGCAACCATGGCAGTGAAGGCCGACGACGTACGACATCCCGATCAGGTGACCGATGATTTTGACTGGGATGCGGTCGCCCAGCAGGGCGAGCAGACTGACCCATCGACGCACCGCACGCTGAACTTGGCCCACCGAGCCGTCGCCAAGTTTCCGGAACTGCGCGGCCGGTACAAGGCATACGCTGGCGCTGCCGCGATCGTTTCCAGCGCGGCGACGCTGACGGCCGCGATCGCCATCAGCCGCAAGATGCGCCACGGCATGAGCGGCGACAAGGCGCTTGCGTCGCTCACAGCTGCGGATATCGAGAACGCGCTGCACGTGGCGTCGCGCGACCAGCGCTACAAGCGCTTGCTCCGAAAGATCGTCCGCCGCCAGAAGGACAAGACTTCCGGCACCGCGTAGCCGCGCTACACTGCGACCGTGGGACGCGACCGCGGCTTCTTCTACGCAGAGTTTCGCAGGCCGGAGCCGAAGGATTTCGGTCTCGCGGGTGTCGCCGTCCGCTTTCTCGTCACTGTCGCGGCTATGTGGATCGCCCAATGGGTGGTTGGCGGTTTCGACATCGACAGCATTCCCGGGCTGGTCGTCGGCGCGGTCATTTTTGGCCTGCTCAATGCCTTCGTGAAGCCTGTCCTGACGTTCGTCTCATGCGCCCTCACCGTGCTCACACTCGGCCTCTTCCTCCTCATCATCAACACAATCATGCTGGCGTTGACCGCATGGATCGCCGGATGGTTCGGCCTGGAATTCCACGTCGACGGGTTCTGGGCGGCTTTCTTCGGGGCGTTCATCATCTCGATCGTCAGCACAGCGCTGACGTGGTGGGCTGACCGGAACGTCCTGGCTCCGTTGAAGCGGGATGAGGGCGACGGTTGAGTGCCACCGCGAGCCACATAACGATTGCCGGGTGCCGCTCCGTCGTGCTACACTCCGGTGCCCGTGAGGTTCCCCCCGCGTCGCGCAGGCGCATCCGGGCGACTCAGCCAGCGGACGGCAAGTGACTCTGCGGCTCCTGTAGGGGCCAGATCCGGGTGTGCGACCCTTCGAGGGTGCCGCCGCCACGATGGAGGTTCGTCAGCGTGCATGTAACCGAATCTGCCTGTGAGGCGCTGGGCACTCTGCTCGGTCGCCGTGCCGCTGCGGATCGCTGCCTGAGGCTGAGTACGGTACAAGGCAAGTACCGGTTTGTCATCGACGAACCTATCGAGCAAGACATCACCTACCAATTCCAGGAGCGCGTCGTACTCGTTATCTCGGAGACAGTTTCGCGAGACCTCTGGGGGATCACGGTGGACTGCTCGTTGTCTGACGAAGGCAAACGCAAGCTGATTTTCCGCAAGGCGACATCCATCGAGCCGCATGACGCGCAGAAGCCGGACGCCGACGCTGTGCCGCCCCAGTGGCGCGCCTCGGAGCACGAGCGCCTTCTCGCCGAGATCGCCGAGATCGGTCGGCAGGTCAAGACGCTTCGAGGCGGCTCGAAGAGCGCGCACCGCGAGCAGTTGCACGCGCTCGAAGCGCAAAAGCACGAAAAGTGGGACGCCATCCGTGCGCTCTGGGCGGGCGATGGCGGCTGGCACCGCCGCAACGGCGGCAGCGGCGGCGCAGCGACGACGATGCCGGCTAAGCCGGCCGACTAGGACGATTGGAGCAAACGTGGCAACAGTAGACCTGCGCGACGGCGAATCTCCCGAGCATCTGATCACGCGCTTCCGCCAGGTGGTGCAGCGCGATGGCATCCTGCGCGAGATTAAGCAGCGCCGCCACTTCATTCCGAAAAGCGAACGCCGCCGGATCGCTCGCGCCAAGGCCGCCCGTCGGCGCCGAAGGGCGAAGAAGGTGATCGTCTAGATCGCCGCGACATCGTACTAAGCTCGAACGCCCGCATCCAATGCGGGCGTTCGTCGTTGCCGAGAAGGAGGAAGACGAGGTCAGTGGAAGGTGCGGTCTCGCGCCGGGCGCTACGGATCGATGCCGAGGAGGCGGGCGGCGTTTTCGCGCAGGATCTTCGGGCGCACGGCGTCGTTGAAGTCGGCTATCTCGAAGTCGCGCAGCCATCGCTCCGGCGTGATCGCCGGGTAGTCCGAGCCGAAAATTACCTTGTCAGGGATCACATTGTTGGCGTACGTGATGAGCGACGGCGAGAAGTACTTCGGGGACCAGCCGCTCAGATCCATGTAGACGTTCGGCTTGTGAACCAGCATCGCGAGCTGCTCCTCCTGCCACGGCCACGCGGGATGCGCCATGACGATCGTGAGCTCCGGGAAGTCTGCTGCGACGTCGTCCATGTACGGGATCGGTCGTGCGAATCCGAGCTTGATGCCGCCCCCGCCTGGCCTCCCGGCGCCGACGCCTGTCGTGCCGGAGTGGAACAGCACGATCAGCCCCAACTCCTGCGCCTTCGCCCATAAGGGGTAGAAGCGTGGATCGTTGGGGTAGAAGCGCTGCGTCGACGGATGGAACTTCAGCCCCTTGAGGCCCAGACCTGCAGCGCGCTCCGCCTCGATGACGGCGGCCTTCCCCTTCCAGGGGTCGACTGTGCCGAATCCGGCGAACGTATCCGGCCAGCGGCGCACGCAATCGGCGATGTAGTCGTTGGGCACGGGCTTTTGGCCGGTCGTTGTTTCGTCGTCGATCGCGAACAGCACTCCGAACATGTCGAGGCGTTGGTAATACTCCGCCATCTCTTCGCTCGAGGCCGGTGGTGGATCGCCCTTGAAGTAGGCGGCCATCTCAGCCTGTTCCTGCGTGGAGAGCCCGCCCGGGCCCGGCGGGTGGATATGGAAGTCGATGATCCTGGGCATACGATCCCTACTTCTTCGGCAGGATCTGGAGCGTCATGTCCCAGACCTCCGATCGGCCGCCGACGATTGAACCACATTGGATGTCGAACGTGCCGGCTTGCGTTGGCACGGCGTCGACGCGCGTTTCAGTGTCGGGCGCCGCGGAGAACACGATACTGCTGAGAGGGTCTCCGACAACCGTGTTGGGGGGAATGTCGCCCTTGATGACGAGGGGTACATCGATCATGCGGACGGTCATGCCGTTTTGGCCTTGCGAGAACACCTTGTTGTCCAGGACCAGCCGTCGCGTTTCGCCCACCGTCATGCGAATGACGGCCTGGTTCGCGCAGATCGGCTCGTTGAAGATGATCTTCTTCGGTCCGCCGCTCACAGATCCGCAGGCCGACACGATCAGCGCTGCAGGGATGAGGACGGCAACGGCGGCGCGGAGGGGGTGTGTCATGACATCAATCCTACCTGTACGTTCCTGAATCGCGCAGCCGATGCGCCGTGGCCCGTGTGCGCGACCTGCTCCGGTTGTCCCTTGCCACAGTTCGGCGTGCCCCAGATTACCCAGCCGTCCCGGTTGACGATGGCGTCGCAGCTTCCCCAAAATCGCGGCGTGATGCCTGTGTACGTGGGATTCTTCACGAGGTCGCCGAGCTTGCCGTTCTTGATTTCCCGGCCGATCTCCGTGCCGAACTGAAAGTTGAGACGCCGGTCATCGATGCTCCAGCTGCGGTTCGTCTCCATGTAGATGCCGTCGTCGGTGTCCGCGATCATGTCCTCGAGCGTCCACGTTCCCGGCTCCAGGCTGACGTTCGTCATGCGGATCAGCGGAATGCGGTTCCAGCTCGAGGCGCGCATAGCGCCGTTGCTACGCTGGCCGAGCGACGCTGCGGTCTCGCGCGATGTCAGGTAACCGAGGAAGCGCCCTTCGCGCACGATCGGCGTCGATTGCGCCGGCACACCCTCGTCGTCGAAGCCGAACGTGCCGAGACCACCGGGCAGCGTGGCGTCTGCCGTCAGGTTGACGTGTTCTGAGCCGTACATGAATCCGCCCAGCTTGTCCGTCGTCAGGAAGCTCATGCCGGCGAATGCGGCCTCGGTGCCGAGTACGCGATCGAGCTCGATCGGGTGTCCGCACGACTCGTGGATCTGCAGCGCCACTTGGCTGCCGTCGAGGATCACCGTTGTGACGCCGGGCTGCATCGACTTGGCCCGGAGCAACTGCGACGCCTCTTCGGCGACCCGCGCACCGTTGCCCGCGAGATCGTAGCGCTCGATGAACTCCCACCCCTCGGTGCCCTGATGGCGGCCGACGCTGTTGGGGTAGGAGCGGTTCTGCACCTCGCCCTCGTCGACGGCGGTGGCTTCGAGGCCGCAACCGGTCTCGTACAACTCCTGCTCGATGTACGCGCCTTCGCTGCTCGCGAAGATCTTGTCTTCGCGCTGGCAGTAGATGTTGCCCTCTGCGGCGATGACGTTCGGCACCGAGACCATGTGTTCCGTCGTGCGCAGTAGCAGGCTGATCTTGTCGTCGAGCGTGACCGCGAACGGATCCTTGGCGACGGTCGTCTTGTAGGTGCCGCTCACCGACTGCGGCGGACCGATGTCGGCGCGCGGACCGCGGACCCGTGCGGAGGCCTTCGCGACGCGCACCGCGCGCGCTGCGATCTCGTCCGCCTCTGCGAGCGTCATCTTGTGGCTTGCGGAGAAGCCCCAGAAGCCATCGACGATCACCCGCACGCCGAAGCCGAGCGATTCATCCGCAGTGATCGCCTCGACGCTCGTATTGCGCACGACCACCGACTCGGACGCGAACCGCACGATGCGTACATCGGCGTAGTCGGCGCCTTGCTGGCGGGCCGTGTCCAGCGCTCGCATCGCGAGGTCGCGCATTGTGCTTCTCCTAGGCTGCCGCCGCGGGACGTGCGGCGAGGAATGCGAGTAGTAACGGGTTCACCTGGTCGGGATCCTGTGCCGCGAAGCCGTGCCGAAGGCCCGGGAACATGTGCAACTCGGCGTTCGGAATGCGTTCGGCGAGGATGCGCGAGTTGGCGGGTTTGATCAGCGGATCATCCTCGCCGGACATGATGAGCGTGGGCACTGCGATGCGCGGCAAACGCTCATAGGTGTCGTGGCCGATGATCGCGCCCATCTGGCCCTTCGCGCCATCGAGCGTTGACGGGAACAGCGCTGTCGACCCGCCCATCTGGATCAGGCCCGCGCTTGGATTCGCGAGAAACTCTGGCGTGAACAACTGCAGCGCGAACTCCAGCGCGCGCTCCGGCGTCACGGATGCGGCGGGGTCGGTGACCGCATCGAGCTCCGCGGCCTCGGCGCGTCGCTCGTCGTAGTCCGCGGAATGCGGCCCGCCGGGCGTCGTGCACATGAGCGTCAGCGAGCGAACGCGCTCCGGGTGTTGCAGTATGAGTTCCTGCGCGATCATCCCACCCATCGATGAACCGACGACGTGCACGGATGCGATGCCGAGCGCATCGAGCAGCGCTATCGTGTCCGCAACGAACTGCGACATGCTGTATCGCGTCGCAGGCTGCGATGACCGTCCGGAGCCGCGATTGTCGAACGCGATGACGTGATAGCGGCCCTTGAGCGCCTCGATCTGAGGCGCCCATGCGCCGGCGTTCATGACGAAGCCCATGATCAGCAATACCGGCTCGCCCTTTGGGTCGCCGTGCGTTTCGTAGTACAGGTCGATGTCGTTGACCTTCATCGTGGCCATGATTGTTCCTTCCGGGATCGCGCCCGGGGAAGCGTAGCAGGATCGCCCGTTCCGTTCAGGTCAGCCCGTCAGGAATGCGGCGATCTCGGCATTTACCTCGCTCGCCAGTTCGGTGAAGTAGATGTGCTTGGCGATCGGGTAGAC
>JANPBN010000022.1:0-3745 GCA_031430415.1 Dehalococcoidia bacterium | reverse complement strand
GCAGCGACGTACTGCTCCATGATGTTCATCGCAAGGATCTTGCGATGCTCGGGCGTCTCCATGACGAGGGCGCGCAAGCACGTCTCAGCTATGAGACGGCGGCTCGTGACGCCAAGTTCGGCATAACTGCTGAGGAACTCGGCATCACGCGCGCGCAGAAACCCTTCGAAGCACGACTCGCAACGCGCCGGACGCGCTTCGCCGTGCGACGACATCGGCCGTCCACAATCGCGGCACAGGGCTTCAATGGAACGTTCTGGCATATGCGCTGCTCCCGGCGGCGACGATCACTAAAGGTCACCTTCACTCGCCGCGCCGGAGCTGTCAAGCCGAGACGAGACGGCGCGCTTCGCGTGGAGCCTCGGCTACGCGATGGGCGCACCCCTCGCGTTCGGTTTGGCTACCCCGCGAGGCGCCCGCTGGCACTTCGGGCAGAACACGCTGCTGCGACCGCCGACCTTGATCCGGCGCATCGTCGAGCCGCAGGCGTAGCACGGCTCCCCCTCGCGGCCATATGCTCGGACGGTCTCCTGGTTCCGGCCGGGCTCGCCGTCCAGATTCACGTGATCCCGCAACGTCGTGCCGAGACTGCTGCCACGGCCGTCAATGCCCATCTTTAGCGCAGCGAGTATGCCCATATGCAGCCGCTCGAAGTCGGCACGCTTCAGGCGATTCGCCGGCCGAAGCGGATGAATCCCGGCCGCATGGAGCGCCTCGTCGGTGTAGAGATTGCCCATGCCCGCCAACACCGTTTGATCGAGCACCACAGACTTGATCGGCGCCGAGCGGCGTCCGGCGCGCTCCCGCAGCACCTCCGCAGTGAATGCAGCGTCCAGGGGCTCCGGTCCGAGCGCCGCCATCACCATCGTCGCGTCCTCGACGACCCACATCGTCCCGAACTTGCGCAGGTCCGCCCAGCGGAGTTCGTGGCCGTCATCGAGCGCGAATGTGGCGCGCACGTAGTCGTCCGACGGATCACCGGGCGTTCGATACAGCATGTTCCCCGACATGCGGCGATGCATCACCCACGCCCGTTCGTCGTCGAGGTCAACGATGAGATACTTCCCGCGCCGGCGCAGTCCGATGATCGCCCGCCCGGTCAGCTGGCGGCAGAACTCCGCAGGCGTCAGGAGCTGCACAAGGCGCGGCGCATCCGGCGCGACCCAGCACGCGGTGATCCGCCGCCCAATGACGCGTGCTTCGAGGTCGCGCCGCAGTGTCTCGACTTCGGGGAGCTCTGGCATCAGCCGCCGGCGTCCGCGAACGCGAACTCATCCTCGGGGACCAGGGCGCCGCGTGCGACTTCGAGCTCGCCCCAGTTCTTTCCCGTCTTGATGTCGATCTTGAGTGGCACGACGAGATCAAGCGACTTCGGCATGACCCTGAGCGCCATCTCGCGGACCGCCTCCAGCTCCTCCCGCGGGCCCTCGAAGATCAGTTCGTCATGAACCTGCAGGATCATCCGGGACGCCAGGCCTCGTGACGTAATTTCGTCGTCGATCCGATTCATCGCGACCTTGATGATGTCGCTCGCCGTGCCCTGGACGGGCATGTTGATGGCCATGCGCTCGCCAGACGAACGGATCTGGAAGTTCTGCGACTTGATCTCGGGGATATACCGTCGCCGGCCCATGAGCGTCTCGGCGTAGCCCAACTCGCGGCAACTCTCCGTCGCACCATCACGCCACGCGCGAATCCGCTCGTACTTCTCGAAGTAGCGGCGGATGAACGTCGCGGCCTCCTCGCGCGAGATGCGTTCCTTCGTCGATAGCCCGTACTCGCTGAGGCCGTACAGCACGCCGAAATTGAACACCTTCGCCCGGCGACGCATCTCACTGGTGACCTCGTCTGGAGGAACATTGAACACGTTCGCCGCGGTCGCGGCATGGATATCCTCATCTGCGAGGAACGCATCGATGAGCGCCGGATCCTGGCTCAGGTGCGCCATGATCCGTAGCTCGATCTGCGAATAGTCGGCTGCAAGCAGCATCGGATCGGCGCCGATGTCTCGTGCAACGAAGGCGTGGCGAATCCGGTTGCCATAGCCCGTGCGCACGGGGATGTTCTGCAAGTTCGGGTCGTTCGAGGACAACCGCCCTGTTGCAGCGGTCACCTGATTGAATGTCGTATGCACGCGATGGGTCCTGGCATTGATGATCGCCGGCAGCGCATCGACATACGTGCTCTTGAGTTTCGCCATGCCGCGGTATCGCATGATCAGATCGATGACCGGATGCACGCCTCGAAGGTTCTCCATCGATGCGGCGTCGGTCGTGTAACCCATCGTCGTCTTGCGGGTCTTTGGGAGCGCTAGCTCCTCGAACAACACCTGCGAGAGCTGCTGAGGTGATCCGATGTTGAACTCGTGACCAACCACGGCGTAGATCTCGCGCTCGACCTCATGCAGCTCTGTCTGCATCTCGCGCGACATCGCGACCAGTTCGCCCGGTTCAACGGCGACGCCTGTCAGTTCCATGCGCGCAAGAACCGCCATCAACGGCATCTCGACGTCGTCGAACAAGGGCCACAAGTTGCGCTGCTTCAGTTCCGAGGCCAGCACGTCCGCCGCGCGCAGCTGCGCATCGGCCTGAGCGGCGCAATAGTCGCGAGCGGCATCGGTGGCGACGGCTGACATCGTGGTCTGTTTCTTCCCCGCGCGCCCAATCAAGTCGATGAGCAGGGGGATCTTCATCTGTAGCCGGTCGAACGCCAGTGACTGGATCGACATGTTGGCTTCGCCGAGCAGGTAGACGGCGATCATCGTGTCGAACCGCATCCCACGCATTGTCACGCCATGGTTCGCAAGCACGAGGAACGCAAACTTGCCATTGTGCGTGACCTTCTGGACCTTCTCGTCTTCGAGTACTACCCGGAGTACGTCGAGCACTGTCTCAATCGGAAGCTGCTGAACTCCGCCAAGTTCCTGTTGATGCCCCAACGGGATGTACGCAGCGGCACCCGGCGCCGTCGCGATGGCAATGCCCACGGGCAATCCGCGCATACCATTCGCGTCCGTGTTCTCGACGTGAATGGACAGGCGGCCAGCCTTGCGGATCTGCTGAACGAGCGCGTCGAGATCCTTCCTCGTCGATATGATCCGGTATTCGCCGGCAGCAGCCGTCGCGACCGGCGCACTTTCGGCCGGCGGCGCTTCGGTACCGAGCGACTCGGGGATGCGGCTGACCAGCGACCGAAACTCCAGTTCGTGGAAGAGCGACTCGACACGCGCCCGGTCGAAGCCCCGAATCGTGCAGGCATCGACGTCAAGTGTAGTCGGCGCCTGCCTCCGGATCGTCGCCTGGTCCTTGCTAAAACGCGCCTCGCCTTCGTGCGCGCGGAGATTCTCGCGCAACTTCTCGGGAGTGACCTCGTCGATCCGCTCAAATATTGCCTCGACGGTGCCGAACTGTTGCAGCAGTTTCGTCGCGGTCTTCTCGCCTATCCCCGGGACGCCCGGAATGTTGTCGGACGTATCGCCCTTCAGCCCCTTGTAGTCGGGGATCTGCTCTGGCGTGAGCCCGTACTTCTCGGTTACCCCGGCCACGTCGTACGTCACGGCCGGCGCCGCCTTGATGTATGGGCGGTACATGAACACGCTGACACCCGGCTCGACGAGTTGGAGCAAGTCGCTGTCGAGCGTGACGATCACGGTCTCGACGCCTTGCTCCCGCGCTTGCCGCGCCAGCGTCCCGAGCACGTCGTCGGCCTCGAAGCCCGGTTCGACGAAGATCGGCATGTTGAAGGC
>JANPBN010000021.1:0-1737 GCA_031430415.1 Dehalococcoidia bacterium | reverse complement strand
GCCTTCGCAAGCGATTTGAACAGCGACGGCCCTGCATCGAGACAGGCAGAAGCCAGTTCGTACGACCGCTCGGCGACGCTCTCGATGAGCGACACAAGGCGCGCCATCTCGCCCATCGTGACGGCCGAGAGCAGGCCGGGGCTGGCGCTGAAGTAGACCGACGTCAGCGAGATCGACTTCCAGTGGCCCTTGTAGAGCCGCTGGCCCAGCGATGCCCACTCCGTCACCAGGTGCTCGTCGAGGTACGGCACGCATTCGGGGCTTGCGCGCAGGAACGCCCCGGCCACCACCGACGAGTACTCCGCGAGGTCGCGTCCGGCGTGCGCCCAACGCCGGAATCCCGCCGCCGGCAGCGCGTTCAGGATGACGCCGGAGACCCGAAAGTAGTCGACCGCCGCTTCCCACGACCTCAGCGAGTGTCCGGCGAGTTCGACGCCCTCCTCCGCCCAGACGCGGAAGTCCGCCTCCGACAGAATCGGCCGCAGCTCCGCCGAGGCGGCGCGATACTCCTCCGCGAGCGAAGGCGAATGCACCTCGAGCTTTCGCTCGATCTCGTCGAGAAACTGCTGGTCGATGGCCACGCCTGAGTATAGCGAGGCCGTTTTTCTGCGCACAGACGACGTTAACGCGGTCCGCCGCCAAGCGGCTCGCGCCCCCGTCCTACCCAACCAGAACCTCTGCGCCCTCTGCGCCTCTGCGTTGAACGGACCCTACGGCGTCCAGAAGTTCGCGTTCGGCGGCGAAGGCTCCGTCCGACTCCCGTGGCGCTCGCCGCGGCCGCCGCCCGGAATGATCGACGGATCGACCGCCGCCCGCGTCGGGTCCTGGAAGTCGTGGAACGGCACCTCGTCGCTCGACGTGTCGAGCACCGCGCACGACAACCGAAAGGTGTTGCGAGGATCGCGCGCCTCGCCCGCCGAGCCGGGATTGATGACCAGCACGCCGCCGATGCGCTCCGCCATCTGGTAGTGCGTGTGGCCAAGGATCACGTAGTCGGCATCGATCGTCCCGAGCCGCGAGATGCTGGGGCTGTTCGGGTAGATGTACTCGTTGTGCGGCTCGAACGGGCTGCCGTGGACCATCACCAGCCGCTTGCCCGAGACGGTGGTCTCCAGCGTGCGCTCCTGGTTCGCCATATACGCCAGTTCGTCGGCCCGCACCCATTCGGCCGCGCGGGCCCGTTCGCCCCATCGTCCCAGCAGCGTCTCCTCGTGATTGCCCAGGATGTACCGCGCCCCGCGCTCCCGCAGCAGCCCCATGACCTCGTTCGAGAATCGGAACTGGTACACCGCGTCGCCCGCGCACAGCAGCTCGTCGACGTCACCCATCGCATCGAGCGCGAGCCATAGCGCCTCGTGATTGCAGTGCACATCCGCCACGATGCCGATCTTCATGCAACCAGTATGGAAGGAGGAGGGAGGAGGATGGAAGCGGGACGCGGGACGCGAGAAGCGGAAAACCAAACACCAAACACCAGACTCGACTCTTCCCGGCGGCGAACCGCCGCGAGACCCGCTCCGCCCGGATCCGGAGCTCCACGGAATCGCAAGACCGTTCGCCGACGCCACCAATCACTAATCACCAGTCACCAGCGACCTAGACACGCATGGCCTTCCACTTGCCCGCGGCGAAGCGGCGCGACACAAGCACCGCCCTTATCCAGTTCTCCGATACCGCCGCCAGCCACGCGAATGGCACCGTGAACCCCAGCACCAGCACGAAGAACGCGGCCACAGG
>JANPBN010000020.1:0-3549 GCA_031430415.1 Dehalococcoidia bacterium | reverse complement strand
AGCTCACCGTCAACCTGCGCGGTGAACCCGACTCGATTGACCCCCAGAAGTCGAACTTTTCTGACAACATCACCGTCGAGCACCTCCTCTTCGCCGGACTGTTGACGTTCGACGACGATCTCGAGTTGGTACCGCTTGTCGCGACGGAAGTGCCGACGATCGCGAACGGCGGCATCTCGGCCGACGGCCTCACCTACACTTTCAAGCTTCGCAGCGATGCAAAGTGGTCGGATGGCAAGCCCGTGACGGCCGCGGACTTTGAATTCGCCATCAAGCGTCTCTTCGATCCCCTGGTTGGTGTGTACTACGCCAGCTTCTTCACTGACATCGTCGGCGCGGCCGAAGTCTACGAGGCCGTAGATGCGACACCGGCGGAGGTCGCCGCTCTCGAGGCGAAGATCGGCGTCACTGCCGTCGATGACACGACGCTCAAGATCGTACTCAGCCAGTCCGTTGCGACGTTCCTCCAGCGCATGGCGCTCCACGCCGTCTACCCGACGCGTGAGGATGTCGTTACGGCGAACCCGGATGACTGGACGGAACCCGGAACGATCGTGACCAATGGTCCGTACACACTCAAGGAGTGGGTTCACCAGGATCACATCACCGTGGAGGCCAACCCGAACTTCTTCCTCGGTGAGCCGGTCCTGCAAGAGATCACCTTCATACAGCAGACCGACACGAACGTTGCGCTCGCCTCCTACAAGGCCGGCGAACTCGATACTTCGCAGGTTCCGCCGGCCGCCGTGAAGGACGTACGTGCCACGCTCAAGGATGAACTTCAAGAGGGCAACACGCTCGTGACGTTCGCCCTCATGTTCAACAACAGCGCCCCGCCGTTCGACGACGTCAACGTCCGCAAGGCCTTCGCTGCCGCGATGGACCGTGAGTCGTACATCAACGGTGTGCGTCAGGGCATCGGCGTCCCGTCCATCACGTGGATGCCAAATGGCATCCCTGGCGCCGATCCGGAGGTCGGCATCAAGTTCGATGCTGCACAGGCGAAGAAGTACCTTGCCGAATCGACCAAGTATCCGAACGGTCAGGGCATCCCGGCGATCACCTTCATCGCCGCCGATGACACGACGAACCAGCTGATCGCCCAGTTCGTCCAGGCTCAGGCCAAGGACATCCTCGGAATCGACATCGATATCTCGATCCTCGAGACGGCGGCGTACGAGGACAAGTACAACAATTCCGACTTCCAGTTCGCGTTCAGCGGTTGGGGCGCCGACTACCCGGATCCCGACAACTGGTTGCCGTCGCAGTTCACCACCGGCTCATCGAACAACCAGTACAAGTACTCCAACGCTCGTGTCGATGCGCTCTTCGCCCAGGCCGCGGTCGAGCTGGACAACGCCAAGCGCATCAAGCTCTACCAGGATGCGCAGAAGATCCTGCTTGAGGAAGATGCCGGAATCGCGCCGCTCGAGACGAACGCCGTCTTCCACTTGCTCAAGCCGTACGTCAAGGGTTGGATGCTGAGCCCGCTCGACGCGCAGATCCCCGGCGACTACGGGTACGCCCGCGTCTACATCGCCAAGTAGTGCCGTGAGCGGGCGATCGCCTTAGGGCGATCGCCCGCTCAGGCTCTTCCCACCAGTGTTCTCCCGAGGAACGTATGACCGCGTACATCATCCGGCGCGTTCTCTGGCTTGTACCCGTCCTCTTCGCCGTGTCGGTCGTCACATTTTTCCTGATGCACGCCGTCGATGGTGGACCCTGGGACACCGGGCGCAAGTTGACCGCCACCGATCGCGCCCGCCTCGACGCACGCTACGGACTCGATGAGCCGGTTTGGCGTCAGTACGTCACCTACATGTCCAACGCGGTGCAGGGCGACCTCGGCCCATCGTTCACGCGGACGACGCAGGATGTGCGCACGATCATCTGGGAAGGCTTCAAGATCAGCGCCGTCCTCGGCGGTATTTCCCTCCTCGTTTCAGTGTTGATTGGCGTGCCGTTAGGCGTCCTGTCTGCCGTGAACAAGAACGGCGTCTGGGACTATCTCGCCGTGATCATCGCCACGGTGGGCGCAGCCGTTCCCAGCTTCGTCCTCGGCATCTACCTCATCCTGCTGTTCGCCGTCCGGTTGGGCTGGGTGCCCGTCAACGGCTGGGGCTCGCCCCGCGAGGCGATCCTGCCCGTCATCACATCTTCCGTCCTGCCGCTCGCGTATCTCGCGCGTATCACGCGCGCGTCGATGCTCGACATCCTGCATGAGGATTACATCCGGACGGCACGCGCCAAGGGCCTTGCAAACTCCACCGTGCTGATCCGCCATGTCATGCGCAATGCGATGATTCCCATCCTCACTGTGATCGGCCCGCTTGCCGCTGCTGGACTGACAGGCTCATTCATCATTGAGTCGATGTTCGGCGTCCCCGGGCTCGGCCGTCTCTTCGTCGAGAGCTTCTCGTCTCGCGATTACGGCCTGATCATGGGCACCACGCTCTTCTACTGTTTCCTCATCGCCTTCGCGAACCTTCTTGTCGATGTCTCGTACGTCTTCATCGATCCGCGGATCAAGCAGCAATGAGTACGGCATTTGGGCCCGAAGCGGCGCCGCTCCTCGGACACGAACGGTTTGTCCAGCGATCGCTTCTCAGTGACGCCTGGATGCGGCTCCGCCGCAACCGCCTCGCCACCGTGTCGCTCGCATTCATCGGCGCTCTCGTCCTCGTGGCGGTGCTGGCGCCGCTCTTCGCCACGCACGACCCGAGCCAGACGAACTTCTCGACCGGCGGTCAGTACCAGGGCATCAGCGCCAACCACTGGCTCGGCACGGATGGCGCGGGCCGCGATTGGTACAGCCGGCTCGTATACGGCACACGCATTTCGCTCCAGGTGGGCCTCTTCTCGCAGATCATCGTCCTCGCCATAGGCGTCCCCATTGGCCTCTTCGCCGGCTACTTCGGCGGGCGCGTCGATACGCTCCTCATGCGCTTCACCGACCTCGCGTACGCGTTCCCAAGCCTGCTCTTCATCCTGCTGATCACGCAGGTGTTGGGCCCCAGCGTCCGGAATATCTACCTCGCGATTGGTCTGGTCACGTGGGTCGACATCGCAAGGCTGTTGCGCGGACAGATCCTCTCCCTCCGGAACATGGATTATGTCACTGCCGCGCGAAGCACCGGTGCCGGCGGCTCTCGGATCATGTGGCGCCACCTGCTCCCCAATGCCCTTGGACCCATGATTGTAAGCATCACGTTCGGCATCCCGAGCGCGATCTTCGCCGAGGCCGCCCTCAGCTTCATCGGCGTCGGCCTGCCGATCGGCACGCCAAGCTGGGGAACGATGATCAACGACGGTTACGGTGCGATCTTTGGCCAGCAGGTGCTCGTGATCTCTCCTGCGGCCGCGCTTGGCGTCTCGCTTCTCGCCTTCACCTTCCTTGGCGACGGTCTGCGTGACGCCCTCGATCCGCGTACGCGGTGACACGCTGGTGATCCTCGACCTCCTCAAGGCAGCGATCCTCGGCACCATACAAGGGCTGACGGAGTTTCTTCCCGTCTCCTCCACCGGTCACCTCATCCTCGCGCAGAAGGC
>JANPBN010000019.1:0-1941 GCA_031430415.1 Dehalococcoidia bacterium | reverse complement strand
CACCTCGAAGCGTCGCTGGGCAAGCGGATGTACAAGATCGAATGCGTGCTCGCGAGCCCGACGAAGATCGCGCACGTCTGGGCGGGCGGCGTCAGCGAGACGCGCGCCGCAGCTATCGGCGTGATGGCGTCGCGTAACCCGCCGCGGCGCTCGCAGTCGGAGCCGGCGGACGTCGTGGTCTACGGACTGCCCGCGTGGAGTCCCTACGCCGTGTTTGGGCAGATGAACCCGATCCTGACGCTGGTATCGTCGGGCCTCGGCTATCTCGGCGGCTACATCGAAGCGCTCGGTAAGCCCGGGTGCACCGTCGTGCTCGCGACGCCGTGCCCCGAGACGTGGGACATGGAGCACCATCCGTCGTACCGCGACGTGTGGGATCGCGTGCTGCCCGTGACGCGCGATCCGTACGAGATCATGGCGCGCTACACGGACGAGTTCACGACGCATCCGGAGTACATCGACCGCTACCGAAACGGGGTGGCCTTTCATCCGGTCCACGGCATTTTGGCGACGCATCCGTTGCGGCGACTGAAGCATGCATCGCGTGTCATCGTGGCAGGCGCGGACGATGCTGCGGTGCCGGCGCGTCTGGGCTTCGATGCGGCCGCGACGGTCGAGGATGCCATCCGCATGGCGGAGGAGCAACACGGCGGCGACTGCAGCATCGCCTGCGTGAACTGACAGAGCGTGAGGGCACCATGGCGACGACGCTGATCCCCACTTCGATCGAGGACATCACCCCCGAATGGCTCACCGATGCCCTGCGCAGCGGCGGGGCGCTTCGGAACGCGCGCGTCGTGTCGCTCGACGCGGAACTCCTCTCAGAGGGCGTCGGCTTCATCGGCCAGGTCGCGAGGATCGTTCCGCATTACGACGTGGGGGAGGCCGGCGCGCCCGCGTCGGTCATCGCAAAGATGCCGACACTCGATGAGGGTGGCCGCGCGATCGCCGCGCTGTACGGCTTGTACGAACGCGAGTTGAACTTCTATCGCGACCTCGCGGCGGATGTACCCGTGCGAACGCCGGTGTGCTACTTCAGCGACGGCGATGCGACGGCCGTGCGCTACATCCTGCTGCTCGAGGATCTGGCGCCGTTTGGGCACCTGGGAGACCAGATTCGCGCGTGCACCGTCGAAGAGGCGATGGAAGCGATGCTGACGCTCGCGCGGCTCCACGCGTGGTCGTGGGAGCACCCACGGCTGGCGGAGATATCGTGGCTCGACTCTGGCATCGAGCTGGTGGAGGGGGCGATGGCGCAGGCGTATGCGGCGTCATGGCCGCGCACGCTCGAGTTGTTCGGCGACCAGATGTCGCCGGCCATCAGGGCTGCATTGCCCTCGCTCGGGGAGCGGGGCACGGCGCTGATGGATCAGTTCCGCAATGGGCCGTTTACGATTGCCCACGGCGACTTTCGCGCCGACAACCTGTTCTTCTGCGCTGATGGCATCGCTGTCTTGGATTGGCAGAGTCCCATCAGGAGCTTCGCGGCGTACGACGTCGCGTACTTTCTGAGCGGCAGCATCGACGAAGCGATGCTCCGGGAAGAGGGGCCGCGACTGCTTCGGGCGTATCACGATGGGCTCGTTGCCGGCGGCGTGCGGGACTATTCGTTCGAGCGCTTCCACGAAGACTACGTCGGATCGCTGCTGGCGTACCTTGTGATCTTCATCATCAACGGCGCGACGCTCGATCCCTCGAATGAACGCGGCGCTGAACTGTTTCGCGTGATCTATGAGCGCCTGGCGGCGGCGATCACCGACACGAACGCGTTATCGCTGCTGGACTGAATCACTTGCGGTCTGCTCGCGCTCCCAGGTGATCGCGTGCATGATGCCGGACTCGACAGGAATCGGCTCGGCGTAGCCGAGCTCCGCGCGGATACGAGTGGAGTCCGCGACGATGTCCTGCCGTAGATCGAGCGGAGATCGCAGCGACGCGGGC
>JANPBN010000018.1:0-2421 GCA_031430415.1 Dehalococcoidia bacterium | reverse complement strand
GGATGCGGCGACGTTCGACGGTTCGCAGCAGTTCGATTTCATCACGACGTTCGACTCGATCCACGACCAGGCGAAGCCAGGGCGTGTGCTCGAGGGCATCGCGAAGTCGCTGCGGCCGGGCGGCGTGTACCTGTGCGTCGATATCGCGGCGGACAGCGCGCACGCCGGCAACATGGATCATCCGCTCGGGCCGTTCATGTACATGATCTCGACGACGCACTGCATGACGGTGTCGCTGGCGTACGGCGGCGAGGGTCTGGGTACGGTGTGGGGCGAGCAGGTCGCGCTGCGCATGATGGGCGAGGCGGGCTTCCCGAAGGTCGATGTAGCCCGGGTCGAGGGCGACATCATGAACAATTACTACATTGCTCGACGCTGAGAGCGGGGCACGGAGATCGAGCGGGGGCCGGGCGTGTTGTGCGCCCGGCCTTTGCCGTCGCACATGATGGTCACGTGGCGGCGATCCGTTGGTCAGCGGCTGCCGCGAAGGCGCGGGTCGAGGACATCGCGGAGGGCATCGCCGAACATGTTGAAGCCGTAGACGGCGAGCGCAATCGCGAGCCCCGGCCAGACGGCCTGCATCGGGTGCGCCCGAAACTGCGATGAGCCGCTGATGCTTAGCATGGCGCCCCAGGCCGGGAAGGGGCTGGGGATGCCGTAGCCGAGGAAGCTGATCGCGGCCTCGATGAGGATAACGGCGCCGAGTTGCACCGTTGCGAGCACGATCACCACGGGTATGACGTTCGGGACGATGTGGACGAAGATGATGCGCGCGTTCGTCGCGCCGATCGTCCGCGCCGCATCGACGTACTGGTTGTTGGCGGTGGTGATCGCCGCGCCGCGCACGACGCGCGCGGACGACGCCGTGATGATGATGCTGAGAATGAGGATGATCCACGTCATCCGCACGTACGGGCCGGAGCGAGCGGCGAACACAGAGATGCCGAAGATCAGCAGGATCAGGCCGGGAATCGCCAGCAGGATATCGACGAGCCGCTGGACGATCGTGTCGGTCCAACCACCGAAGTAGCCCGAGATGGTGCCGAGCGCGAGCGAAAGCGCTCCGGCGAAGACGACGGTGGCAAAGCCGATCAGCGCGGAGATGCGCGCGCCGTACAGGATGCGGCTAAAGATGTCGCGGCCAAGTTCATCGGTACCCATGGGATGCGAGAGGGACGGGTCGAGGTTTTCATCGCCGAAGGTCTGGTCGTTGTAGCCGCTGGGCGCGAGCAGGGGCGTGTCGTTGCCCAGCCACGCCAGGTCGACGAAGACTGCGGAGAACAGCATGGCAATGACGATGACGCCGCCGATGGCGCCGAGCGGTTTGCTGCGCGCGAACTTCACGACGTTGCGGGGCCACTGTTGGAACCACCGCCGCGGATTCCCCGGGCGCGGGTCGTTCATCGTGATGTCGAGCGTTGCGGCCATCAGCTGTACCTGATTCGTGGGTCGAGGTAGGCGTAGGTCACATCGACCACCAGGTTGGAGATGACAACGGCTACGGCTGTGATGAGGGCAATGGTCTGGACGACGGTGTACTCGCGCAGGCCCACCGATTCCAGCAGCCATTGGCCGATGCCCGGGACGTTGTAGATGCTCTCGATGACGACGCTGCCGCCGACGAGTACCGGGATCTGCAGGCCGATGACGGTGATCACGGGAATCAGTGCGTTCTTCAGCGCATGGCGGACGACGACGTCGCGCTCACGCAGGCCCTTTGCCGACGCGGTGCGCACGTAGTCCTGGCGCAGGACTTCGAGCATCTGTGTGCGGGTCAGGCGCATGACGGTGCCGACGAGACTGACGCCGAGGAGGACGGCCGGCCCGACGGGAATGAAGTAGCCGAACGGGAACAGCATGAACCTGAGGTTCTGGTACGGGTTCTCCCAGATCTGCTGGTAGTCCTGCGCCTGTGGTGTCGCCCACCCGAACCAGAGGCTGGAGTAGACGATGATCATCGTTCCCAGCCAGAACGACGGAACGGCGAGCGCGGCGATCGAGCTGCTCCGGGCGATGTAGTCGATCCAGGTGTCCTGCCGAATCGCGGCGATGATCCCGACGGGAAGTGCGATGATGAGCGAGATGATCAGCGCCAGCGCCGACAGTTCGAGCGTGGTGGGCAACTTGCGCTGGAGGTCTTCATTGATCGGCGCCTTTTGCCGTAGCGATTTCCCGAAGTCGAGGCGTACAACGCCGCCGAGCCACTCAAAGTATTGTTCGTACGCCGGCTTGTCGAGACCGAGGTCGCGCTTGATCTGCGCCTCGCGCTCGGGCGTGAGCTCGTTGTCGCCGTTGACCTGCTGGACGATGTTGCCGGGCAGCACACGGAGCATCGAGAAGACGAGGATCGACACGCCGAGCAGCGTCGGCACGGCGAGGATCAGACGCTTGATGATGTACTGCCGCATGCGGGCTCGATTC
>JANPBN010000017.1:0-3798 GCA_031430415.1 Dehalococcoidia bacterium | reverse complement strand
ACCACTTGACCGGCGCCGATAATGGTTCGTTTGTCACGCGCCGGCGCTCGTCTGCGTCCCTATACTTCGCTCATGTCAGACCGAAGGCCGATTCCATCGCGACAGAGCGGCTGGGCGAAGCGCTCGGCAAAGTTGCTCGCCGGCGCGGGCGTCTCACCGAACCAGATCTCGATCGCGAGCACCGCCGTCGCCGCGGTCGGCGCTGCGTGCCTCATCGCCAGCCGCGACGCCCATGACGGCGCGCGCGCCACGCTGCTTCTCGCAGCCGCGCTCTGCATTCCGCTGCGCCTCCTGTGCAACCTGTTCGATGGCATGGTCGCGGTGGAGTTCGGTAAGGGCTCCAAGGCAGGTGCCGTGTACAACGAACTGCCCGACCGGCTGTCGGACGCACTGCTGCTGGTAGGCGCCGGCTATGCTGCTGGTCGCTTCGACTGGGCGCCCGAGCTAGGCTGGACAGCGGCCCTGCTCGCGATTCTAACGGCGTACATCCGGACGCTCGGCAGCGCATCCGGCGCGACGGCCGACTTCTCCGGACCATTCGCGAAGCAGCAGCGGATGATGCTTCTTGCAGCAGCGTGTGTCGTCGCGGCGATCGAACCGTTGTTTGTCGACGAACCAGGCGTCGTGCTGATGGGCGCGCTGGTTATCATCGTGGCGGGTACCGCCCTGACGGCAATACGGCGCACGAGGCGGCTTCTCCATGAACTGGAGTCCGCATGATCGCTGTGATCGTCGCGTTCGCGGTGCGCGTGCTGCTCGGCCCCGCGCCGCGACATCTCGGCGCGTTGGCGGGTACGCGACCGCGTGTGTTCTTTGCGAATCACAGCAGTCACCTGGACTTCCTCGTCATTTGGGCGCTCCTACCAGCGGACATTCGGCGCCACGTCCATCCGGTGGCGGCACGAGACTACTGGTCGCAGGGTCGTGTCAGGCGCTTCATCGCTGGCCGCTTCTTTGGCGGACTGATGATTGAGCGGCGTGGCGGTGCCACCACGGACAATCCCGTCGAGCAGATGGCCGCAATCCTCCAGGCGAACGAGTCCCTCATTCTCTTCCCCGAAGGCACGCGCGGAACGGGCGATGCTGTCCAGCCATTTCGCGCCGGCCTCTTCCACCTCTACGACGCGAATCCGGAGGTTGAATTTGTGCCCGTATTCCTTGAGAATCTCAATCGCATTCTGCCGAAGGGCGAATTTCTGCCAGTTCCATTGCTCAGTTACGTGACGTTCGGCGCGCCGCTCGCACGTTTGTCCGAGGAAACGAAGGACGCATTCCTGGACCGAGCGCGGTCGGTGTTGGTCGGGCTGGAAACGAGCTGACATCATGGAATTCGACCGCGAACTTGGCTACCTCATCGGCGGTGTCGTCGGAGTCCTCGTCGCGGCGACCTTGGCCGGACAAGTGCTGGCGCGGCGCGCAACGTCGGATGGCGCGAAGGCGACCATCGCGAACCTCAATGCACGGATCGCCGGATGGTGGGCCATGTGCGCCGTCTTCGGGCTGGCGCTCCTCACCGCCGGCATCGGCTCGATCGTCCTCTTCGGGCTCATTTCGTTCTTCGCGCTGCGAGAGTTCGTGACCGTTACCTCCTCGAAGCGTAGCGACCATCGGGCTCTGTTCTGGATGTTCTTTCTCATCACGCCACTCCAGTACTGGCTCGTCGCCGATGAGTGGTACGGGCTGTTCGCGATATTCATCCCGGTGTACGCATTCTTGTTCCTCCCGGTTGCCAACGCGTTCAGCGGCGACACCAATCAGTTCCTGGAGCGCACGGCCAAGACGCAGTGGGGACTCATGCTCTGTGTCTACCTGGTCAGCCACGCACCAGCGATCCTCGTCATGCTCGACATCCCCGGGTACGAGAACCAAAACGGCAAGCTCCTGCTCTACTTCGTCATCGTCGCGCAGTCCAGCGACGTGCTGCAGTACATCTGGGGCCAACTGATTGGGCGTAGGCCGATCGCGCCAAACATCAGCCCAAATAAGACATGGGAAGGCTTCGTTGGCGGCGTGGCCTGCGCCGTCATTCTTGGCACATCGCTGTGGTGGGCGACGCCGTTCAACCCGTGGCAGAGCGCGCTTATGGCGCTCGCGATCACGCTGATGGGGTTCCTGGGCGGCATCACGATGTCAGCGATTAAGCGCGATAGCGGCGTCAAGGACTACGGATCCCTCATTCCGGGTCATGGCGGCATGCTGGATCGCATCGACTCGCTATGTTTTGCCGCACCCGTCTTCTTCCACCTCACACGCTACTACTTCGGCTGACGCGAGCTGCGCATCACCTGCTGTCATTGCACCGTGATGACGCCGGCCATGCCCGCGAGCGTGTGGATCGTGCAGACGTAGGCGTACGTGCCGGGCGTCGTGAAGCGCAGCGTCCAGTTCAGGCGCGGCTGCAGCACCCCGATCGATCCCGACGACAGGAACGTCTTGTCATCGAAGCCTCCGGGCGGTGGATCGACGAATTTCGCCGATGCCTTGCTCAGCGAGAAGTTCAGCCCACGCCCGTCCGCATCGGGAAGGATGCCGATGCCCGGCGGAAGCTCGCCCGCGCCCTTGAAGATCACGTTGTGAAAGTTGCGGTCGTCGTTCTGGAAAATCACCGTGTCGCCCACCGATACATCGAGCGCCGCCGGGAAGTACGCCGCCACCTGGCCGTGATCCGTGATCGCACCGACCTGCACGTAGTGGATGCGAGAGTCGCCCGGTCCCGGCGCCGTCTGCGCCGCTTCGTCGACGCGAGTCGCCTCCTCCGCCAGCTCTGCGAGATACGCCTCACCTTCCGCCGCGCCACGGGCCGCGACGGTCTCGGGCGAGTCGACCTGCGCGTCCGCCGGCTCGACGGTGACGGTGCCGTTCATCGTGAACGGGTGCACCAGACAGAGGTATGTGTACAGTCCCTCTTTCGCAAACGCGAGGCTGTACTTCTGCTCCACCGGCACGCCGAAGAACCCCGAGTTGATGAACGCAGAGGTTCCGTCGTGCGGGCCTTGCCGCTCCGAACGCAACGCCAGGATCGGGTTGAAGATCACCTCATCCGCGTCGGCCGGGTTGGGGATGAGGTACGCGAAGCTCGCGAGTACGTCGTCATCGTCCCCGAACGTCACGGTGTGGCCTTCGAAGCCATGGCCTGTCCACTCGATGGAATCGCCGACGCGCAGACGGACGTCCGCGGGCATGAACGCCTCAACATCCCGGCTTCCCTCGGTGCTTCCCGCCCGCACGTGGAACGTCGCCGGGCCGGCAGGCGCGTACGTGATCGATATCGTGGGCGCCGCCGTTGCAACCGCGCCCGGCGTACTCGTCGTCACGCCGGAAGGGCTCGCGTCGTCGCCGCTATCGCAGGCGATCGATCCGAACGCTGCAAGGCACACCAGTATCACAATCGAGGGCAACCACTTCATCGAGCCTCCGTCATCATTCCGGTCCATCGCAATCTGACTGCGTGACTACGTGCTTCATCTAACCCTCGCGTCACGGGGAGCGACGTCGCGAGCCATCACGGCCGACCAATGCGCAAACGCGACGATCGCGATGCCGAGCGCGGCGTCGGTGAAGATCGTTGCGTACCAAAACGGCGGAATGTGGGGGTTGCCGGCAGTAAAGTGCCCTGGCGTCGCCAGCCCGAGCAGCGCATATGCCGCCAACAACGGGTACGCCGCGATGTATCGGCGCCGTGAGTAGAGCCAGAATCCGAACACACCACACGCCGTCAGCACTGGCCACGCGACCAGGATCGACGTCTTGATCGTCTCGTTGCCCACCCATCCCGCGCGGGGGTAGTGCTCGATCTGC
>JANPBN010000016.1:0-4011 GCA_031430415.1 Dehalococcoidia bacterium | reverse complement strand
GATCCTGCCGCCGGAGCGCGTCGCCGCGGTGATACCGGCGCAACTTCGGAAGACCGCGCCGAAGAAGGCGACGGCGAAGGCGAACAACGGCGCGAAGCCGACGACGAACGGGAAGTCTCCAGCGCCAACGAAGAACGCAGGCCCGCGACGAAACGGAGCCAGGAACGCCGAGGCCGAGAAACCTGCGACGAAGCGACAACACGCGGCAACACGCCCGTCCAACGGCGCGAAGGCTACCCGGACGGCGAAGCCGGCAGCGAAGCGCCGCGCATCTGGCGTCTCGCGCTGATCGCGGGGGAGTTGGAGCGTTCATGCTCGATCAACCTGCCTCGAAGACGGAACTACTGCACCATATCAGCGCGGAGCGCGCGACTCTGATGGCGCTGATCGAAGGGCTACGACCAGACGCACAAGAGGCACCGGCGCTCGCCGATGGCCTGTCTGTGAAGGACGTCCTCGCGCACATCAGCGTATGGGAGCGCCGCATCACGACTGCGATCGAAACGGCCATTGGAGACGAGGTTCCGGCGTGGCCGGAGACCGGAGCGACGCTCGCGGACGTCGATCTGCTGAACGCGCGCGACCTGGAGACGCACCGGCCCGACACGCTCGCAGCGGTGCTCCGAGAGTCCCGGGCCAGCCACGACATGGCCTTGCGAACAGTCGAGAGTCTCGGCGAAGACGTGATCATGGCGGCGCCACGATGGCGTCCGAGCGTGCCGTTGGTACACATGATCGGCGCCAACACGTGGGAACACTACCGCGAGCACATCGACCAGATTGAAGCATGGCTGGAAGTGCGGAGGACATGATCGAACTCGAAGACGACGCCAGGACATTCATCGAGCGCACGCGAGCGGCCGCCATGACGACGCTCCGCCCGGACGGCACGGCGCATTCGGTCCGCGTCGGCGTCGCCATGATCGATGGCAAGATCTGGAGTTCATCGACCGAAACGCGCCAACGCACGAAGCACCCGCGACGTGATCCCCGCGCGACGCTCTTTCTCTTCGACGCCGAGTGGCGCTGGCTGACGATCGAATGCACAACCCGCATCCTCGACGGGCCTGATGTGTACCGCCAGAACCTGCGCTTCTTCCAGACGATGCAGACGCCGCCTGCGCCGGGCCGTCTGACGTGGTTCGGCCGCGACGTGAGCACGGACGAATTCATGCAGATCATGCGGGACGAGCGCCGCGTCGTGTACGAGTTCGAGGCAATACGCGCCTACGGGATGTATCGAGCAACAGCGTGACAACGATCACACCGCCAGCCGCGATCTTCTTCGACATGGACGGCACCATCCTCGACTGGGAGTCCGGGCTCGGGACGTCGTGGATGCGGGCCTGCGAGGCGCACTGCGGCCCCGCGCGCGTCGACGCACACGCGTTGCATGCGGCGATCGCCGAACGGCGGGACTGGTTCTGGAGCGATGCGGCACGGGCGTACGAGGGGCGCTTCGATCTGCGCCTCGCGAGCCGGACGATCGTGGGACGCGCGCTCGACGACCTCGACGCGGCGGACGGTGCTCTCGCTTCGCGCATCGGCGACAGCTATCGCGATCTGCGAGACGCGGCGCTGGCGCCCTATCCGGGCGCGATCGAGACACTCGCGGCGTTCCACGGTCGGGGCGTGCCGATGGCACTCATCACGAATGGAGGCGCAGCATCGCAGCGACGCAGCGTCGAGCGATTCGGCCTCGAGCGGTACTTTCGGTGCATCATCATTGAAGGCGAGTTTGGCGCCGGCAAGCCCGACGAACGCGTCTTCCGCCATGCGCTCAACGCGCTCGCGTGCGCACCGGAGGAGACGTGGATGGTCGGAGACAACCTGCACGCCGACATCGCGACGCCGGTGCGTCTCGGAATGCACGCCATCTGGGTCGATGCGTCGAGCGCCGGCCTGCCGGCCGATGCGCCGTGCGCGCCGCACCAAACGGTGGCGGCGATCCGCGAGTTGGTAGAGGGGCTATAACCGCAGGCTACCCCGGCATCTCGTCCGCCGCGTTCAGATCCTCGATCGCGGTGCTGGAGCGGTGCAGCCACGCCTGAAAGAGCCGCACGCCGCGTTCGTTCGACGCATCGAGCGTGCCGAGCGAGATCACGACGTACACGAACACGTACAGCGACATGCGCCGGTACTCGCGCCAGCACTGCTCGAAGCTGTAGCCCGTCACGCCGCCCGCCACGAGCCCATCGTGATACATTCGCACGAGGCGGTCCTCATGCGCGCGGCGCTGATCCGGCTCAAGGCCGCCGCAGAGCAGGTAGGAGACGTCGAACACACCCCGTCCGCGGAACGCGATCTGCCAATCCGCGACGGCGAAGGGCGCACCACCCGCTGGCGTACCGAAGAAGAGATTGTCGGTGCGGAAGTCTCCGTGGGCGATCGTCAGCGGGCGATCGGCCAGCGACGTCTGCAGCTTGATGACGTTCTGGCCGATGCGCTCACCAATCTCGCGCATCGCCGGCGAGATGAGCCCGCCGAAGTTCTCGATGAACGGTCCCCACGCCTGTTGAAACGATCCCTGCGCGGACTGATGGACGGGCGCGTCGATCATCGGCAGCCAGTCGGCAAGCTCCTGAAGCCGCGGGCTCTCCCACCACGTCGCGTGGAAACCGGCAAGTGCCCGAAGCGACGCCTCGGCCTCCTCGAGCGTGCAACCTGCGGCGTGGTCGCCCACCCGGGCGGGCGCCATATCTTCCAGGAGCAGAATGTACTGCCCGGCCTCGCGATCCATGGCGCTGTAGTAACAAACCGGCGTTCGCAGCTCGACCTCAGGCGCGATCTCGCGATAGAAGCGCAGTTCGCGATGGTAGAAGTCGAACAGGTTGCCGATCTCGCGGCCACCTTCCGATGCGCCTGGCATCTTGGCGATCAGCGTGGCGGGCGCGCCCGGCGCGGCGTTGTCGTACGTCAACCGCACGAGAGCGAGTTGACCGATGAATCCAGACCCCTCGCCGATCACCTGCACATCGGCATGCGTGACCGTCGCGGTATCGATCGCGCCGCCGGCGCGGAGTGCTGACGTGAGCCACGCCGCTGTAAGCGCCTCAGGTGATTGCGGAATCGTGAGTTGTTCTGTGCTACCAACCATGTCGATCTCCTCGCGTCTCAGAACCCGTCGGGGCAGTAGGGCGCGTAGCTGGTGCGCCACATGTCGTCCCACAGTTTGAGCGGCGCGTCTGGCGTAGCCTCGGCGCGTCCGTAACGTACGGCGTTCGTCGGCGACACCTGGCCGAACAGCAGCTGCGCGAGCGCCGAGATGTCCATCGTCAGTTCCGGCGTCTCGGTCGTGCGGGTGACGGTAGCACCCTCGGGGCCGGACTCGAGTGCCCAGCGGCCGTCGTTCCACGAGCACATCTCATCGCGAATGGCGAACACGACGCGGCCCTCGCCGTACGGCCGCAACGGTAGCTCGCGCTCAAGGTCGATGATCCGGGCGAGCAGCCAGTCGCCACGTTCCGCGTGGAGTTCGCGCGGATCGAGCAGGATGTCGAACGCGGGATCGTCGGTCGGTGCGTACATGATGATGCGGCGGGCGAGATCGAAGGTCTTGAGCAGGTGCCACGCAGCGATATACGCCGAAGGCTTCAACGCGACAAGTTCGCGAACGGCGACGCGCTGGCCGGGACCGGCGTTGTCCGCGAACGTCTCGAACTCGTGCGCGGCGTAGGCGATGTATCCCAGCGGCTGCCCGTTCTCTTCGTAGATGTTCAACAGGCTCGGCCCGAAGTTCGGTCCTCCGAATCCAGGACCAATCCCGAGTATCCCGGCATCCCACATGATCGAGGCGCGATGCAGGTATCCGTTGCGCGGCTCGATGTACTCGCGGTACATCGACTTGAGCAGCGGCAGCTCGTCGCGCGTCGCTTCGCGCCAGCGTCCGCGCGGCTGCGGCAGTGACGGCACGAGATTGATCCAGCGCGGGTCGATGGAGTACTGCGTCCGCGTCGATACAACGGCATAGCCATACCGCTGGTAGATGCCGGCGATCGATCCGAGCAGCAT
>JANPBN010000015.1:0-2030 GCA_031430415.1 Dehalococcoidia bacterium | reverse complement strand
CGCGTACATTCAACCGACACCGGCGACCGAGGCGGCATTCGCCGAAATACGCATGCGCATCCGGGACGCGACGCGGCGCCCGACGACGCTAGGCTACGGTCCGCGCTTTCTGCATTCGACGGGGCAGTTACACAAGGGTGGACCGCCTCAGGGCGTGTTCCTGCAGGTGACAGCGAACGACGCGGCGGATATGGTCATCCCGGGGCAAAGGCTTACGTTCGGCGAGCTGAAGCGCGCGCAGGCGATCGGCGACTTCCAATCGATCGTAAGCCATGGCCGGCCCGTGCTGCGCATACATCTGGGTGACGACATCGACGGCGGCCTCGATCAGCTGGTTGAGGCGGTGCGTTTGGCGGCCGTTCACTCGGAGGAATCCGGAGGATAGCGATGGACATCGGCATGGTCGGCCTGGGTCGCATGGGCGCGAACATGACGCAGCGCCTTCTCGACGGCGGGCATCGCGTGGTCGTGACGGATCTGAACCCGGACGCCGTGGCGGCATCCGCCGCGGCCGGCGCTATCGCGGCGTCGTCGCTGACGGACGTTGCCGCCAAGCTGCCGGCGCGCCGGGCGATCTGGATGATGGTGCCATCGGGCGAACCGGTGCAGGCGACCATCGACGCGTTGACGCCGCATCTCGATCGCGGCGATGTGCTGATCGACGGCGGCAACTCGAACTATCACGACACAATGCGCCGCGCGGACGAACTGGCGCCGCGCGGCATTGACTACGTGGACGCCGGCACGAGCGGCGGAATTTGGGGCTTGCGCGAAGGCTATTGCCTGATGGTCGGGTGCACGGCGGACGCGTTCGCGCACATCGAGCCGGCGCTCAAGACGCTGGCGCCTCCCGATGGTTATAAGCATGTCGGCCCAAGCGGCGCCGGGCATTTCACCAAGATGGTGCACAACGGCATCGAGTATGGCCTGATGGCAGCGTACGGCGAGGGCTTCGAATTGTTGAAGGGCTCGCAGTTCGGCATCGACCTGGCACAGGTATCGGCCTTGTGGAACCGGGGATCCGTCGTGCGGTCGTGGCTGCTCGAGCTCGCCGCCCGGGCGTTTGAGCGGGAGCCAGACCTCGCATCGATTCGCGGCTTTGTGCAGGACTCGGGCGAAGGACGGTGGACCGTTCAGGAGGCACTCGATCAGGATGTACCGCTGCCGATCATCACGCTGTCGCTGATGCGGCGGTTTGCGTCGCGCCAGGAGTCGTCCTTCAGCGCCAAGGTGCAGGCGGCGCTCCGCAATGAATTCGGGGGGCACGCGGTGCAGCCGGAAGCGCCGTTGACGCCATGACCATGTCACCGATGTCATCGAATCCGCTTCGCGAAGGGCTGAGACTGGCGCGCACACCGGACTCGTGCGCGGTCGTGGTGTTCGGCGCGACCGGCGATCTGACGGCGCGCAAGCTCATGCCCGCGCTCTACAACCTGGCGCGCGAACGCATGATGCCCAGCGGCTTCTCGGTCGTCGGCTTCGCACGCCGCGATTGGACCGACGAGCAGTTTCGTGCGCAGATGAAGGCAGCCGTCACGAAGTACTCGCGCGAAACGCTCGACGACGAGATCTGGGATGCGTTTGCGCGCAACCTGCACTACGTCAGCGGAACCTTCGCCGACCCTGCTGGCTATGCCGCCCTTCGCGAGCGGCTGATCCGGCAGGATTCGGCGCATGGCGCCGGGGGCAACCGCCTGTTCTATCTGGCGACCCCGCCGACGGCGTATGCGGATATCGCCACGCGGCTGGGCGAGGCGGGGCTGGTAAGCGGAACGCATGATGGTGGATGGTCGCGCCTCGTGGTCGAGAAGCCATATGGCCGCGACCTTGCGTCGGCGCGCGCGCTGGACCAGACGCTTGGACTGGTGTTTCGCGAACGCCAGATCTACCGCATCGATCACTATCTCGGCAAAGAGACCGTGCAGAACATCATGGTATTCCGCTTTGCCAACGGCATCTTCGAGCCGATCTGGAACCGGCGCTACATCGACAACGTGCAGGTGTCCGTGGCCGAGACGGTGGGCGCTGAG
>JANPBN010000014.1:0-2573 GCA_031430415.1 Dehalococcoidia bacterium | reverse complement strand
GAGCCGCCGCGACGATGGCGGTGATCTCTTCGCTGCTCAGGGTCGGAGAGCCACGATCCTGACCCAGTCCGCCGCCCGGCGTGCCCGATTCGACGGCGATCTTGATGAAATCGGCGCCCGCATCGAGAATCGTGTTTACTGCCGATGCGGCTTCGGCCGGGCCGCTGACGAAGTATGAGACCGGCTCGCCGATCTCCGCGCGCGTTGACGGATACCCACCGGGCACCGTGACGATCGGGCCGGCCGCGATGATCCTCGGTACCGGCGCCATTTCCTGCGCAATGCCGCGAATCACGCCCGGTCCTGCTTTGAGCGTCCCAGTGTCGCGTACGGTGGTCAGGCCAGCGTGTAGCCACTGGCTCATGAGCGGCTCGCGACGGAGCAGCGTGATGGTCACGTGCGTATGCGTGTCGATCAGTCCCGGCATCACGAATGCCCCAGCGCAGTCGATCACGGTCGTGTCGCGGCCAAGCTGCACATCGGCGTCAGCACCGATCGCGATGATGCGTTCGCCTGCGATCGCGATGGTGATGCCTTCGGCCACAGTACCATCGACACCCGAAAAGAACCTGGCGTTACGGAAGGCCAGCGTCGCGTACGTCGCGCACTTGGCAGCGCTGATCGCGCCGAGCGTTGCCGCCCCGCCGAGGGCGCCAAGAAGGCCCAGGAATCGTCTGCGCCTCATGCGCGTCAGATGTGCTGGGCCTTCAGGCGTCATGACGTTGCGTTTTCTACTTCGCGCCGATCGCGGTGGCCACGTCGGCCAGGCCGAGGGACTCGAGCTTGCGCTTGCTCGGGGTGGCCGTGTCGGCGTCCCAGTCGCACGCCGCCAGGAAGTCCTGCTCCAGCGTCCGCGTGTCGAGCGACACGTCCTTGTGCGGGCCCGCCTCAAGCGGCGTGGCGCCCCAGAGGCGGCCGGGGATCCGGCGCTTCGTGACGATATCGCCTTCGCGGACGTTGAACGCCATCCGCAGGTTGGCGATGCGCTCGCCGATCTCCTTCATCTCGCCGAGCGTCGTGTCCCAACCGGTCTCCGAGTTGATCCACTCGGGGATGCGGTCGTTCGGCGCGCCCATCATGATGAACATGCACATGCCCGCCGAGTTGACGACGTGCATGTATTCGCTCTTGCCCTTGTGGTGCAGGCCGCGGTCCGTCGCCTGCTTGCGATCCTGCGGCGCCGCCGGCAGCTCCCACGCCGGGCGCGTCGCGCCCTCGTACTGCGTGTGGCGGGCGGGCGTCGGGTCGAGCTTGTACGTCGTGTAGTACTCCGGCTGCAGCTTCGGGTCGTGCATCGGCAGCTCCTCGCCGCCGACTTCCATCGCGAACTCCAGCGACTTCGGGCCGATCTTCGCCGCCGCCGCCTTGACGCCATCGCCGAAGAGCTCGCCGAGTGCGCCCTCCTTCATGCCGATCTTGTGCAGCGCTTCCATGATCGCCTCGGTGTTGCCCCAGCGGAGGTCTATGCCGTCGGTGTCTTCCTTGGTGATGAGACCGTTCTCGAAGCACTCCATCGCGAAGGCGATCGTCGCGCCGGCGGCGATCGTGTCGACGCCGTACTGGTTGCAGAGGTGATTCGCGTACTGCAGCGAGTTGATGTCGTTGCTGACCATCATCGTGCCGAACGCCGTCGTCGTCTCGTACTCGGCGCGGTGCGTGTGGTGCGGGTACGGGAAGCGCGCGTCGTTCTTCACCTGGCCATCGGCCGCGTTGTCGTTTTCGAGCTTCTTGATCTGCGCCTCGAGCGGCTGGCGCTCGCCCTCAGCCGTGGCTGCGAGCGTCGTCCGCAGCTCCGCCATCTGGCCTTCGCGCTTCGAGACGCGGAGCTTCGCCTGGTTCTCCTGCTCGTCCCACGCGTAGGACTCGCCGCCACAGGCGACGGGGCAGTGCCAGCAGGCGTACTTCTTGTCCATCTTCCGGTTGAAGTTGTCGCCCGACATGATCATCGCCTGGGGAAAGTCGACCATGCCGACGCCGCCCCAGTTCTTCACCGGCGCATCGCCCGACATCGCCGAGGAGTTGGTGATGCCCGTGGTGCCATAGGTGCGGAAGAAGTTCGTGATCGGCTTCGCGAAGTCATCGAGCGACGACCGCACTTGCTTCATGATCTCGGGGCTGGAGCCGATGATGTTCTTCGACGCGTTGACGACGATGGCCTTCACGTTCTTGCTGCCCATCACCGCGCCAAGACCGCTGCGCGCCGCGAGGCGCCCGCGCTCGTTGCAGATGCCCGCCATCAGCGAAAGCTTCTCGCCCGCCGGGCCGATGCATGCGACGCTGGCCTTCTTGCCGTGCCGCTCCTTGAGCTTCATCTCGACGTCGATCGCCTGCATGCCCCAGATGTCCGAGGCATCCTTGATCTCGACCTTCTCGTCGTCGATGTGGATGTAGACCGGCTTAGCTGACTTCTCGTACAGCATGATGCCGTCCCAGCCGGCGTTCTTTAGGTACGGACCGAAGTCGCCTCCCGCGTTGGCGTCGCCCCAGCCGCCGGTCTTCGGCGACTTCGCGACCGCCTGGTAGCGGATGCCGAAGAAGGGCGTGCCGGTCAGCAGGCCCGGGAACAGTCCCAG
>JANPBN010000013.1:0-7194 GCA_031430415.1 Dehalococcoidia bacterium | reverse complement strand
CCGCAGATGCGCGGAAACGGCGTGCCTTCATCCGCGGGAACGGCCTGCCTCAATCCGCGGAAACCGCGCGCGTCAATCGAGGACGAACGGGCGGCGAGCGCATCGGCCGGCCGCTCCGCCGTACACTGACACATGGGCTGGCTCTCTCGACTTTTTCGGCGCGCCGATCCGCTGGCGCCACCGCGGCTGCCTTCGCCGGACGAACTTGTGCTGCTGGTGCGCCCACAGGGCGAGGCCGAGGCGGTGCTTTTTCGCGACATGCTTGTCGCCGAGGGTATCAACTCGCTCGTAAAGAACCGCGATGCGGCGAGCGTCAACGCCGGCGGCATGGGCCCACCGTGGGCGTATGAGCTGTGGGTGCTGCGGCGCGACCTCGCGCGGGCCCGCGTCGTACTTGGCATCGGATCCGAAGGGTAGCCGCTACGCAGGCTTCGCTTGACGCTCGCAGGCACGAGCGACACCCTTACGGCGATGAGAGCAGAGCAGATCGTCGCGTACCTCCAGACGAAGATGCCGGAGGCGAGCAGCATCGTCGTCGAGAACGTCGCGCGGATCGCCGGTGGGGCATCGCGCGAGACGTGGTCGTTCGACGCGAAGTGGACTGAGGGCGGCGTCGACGTAACGCGCGCGTTCATCGCCCGGCGCGATCCGCCGGCAAGCCTGCTCAGCGGCAACAACGACCTGGAGTTCGAACTCTACAGCGCGATGGCTGAGGGCGGCATTCCGGTGCCGCCGGTGTACTGGATCGAACGCGACGGCGCAGCGCTTGACCGGCCGTTCTTCGTCATGGGGCGCCTGCCCGGCGCGACCGATGGCCGAACACTCGTGACCTCGCCTCAATACGCCACCGCGCGGCCCGTGATCACGCGGCAGAAGGCCGAGATCCTGGCGCGCATCCATGCGTTCGACATCGGCAGGCTGACGGCGCTGGATCGTCCGACTGATCTGCCTTCCGCCGCGCACGAAGTGGCGCGCTGGGAGCGGACGCTTCGGGAGGATGCGCTGGAACCGCAGCCCGTACTGGAACTGGCGCTCAGCTGGCTGAAGCGCCACATGCCGCCGCCGCCCGATGCGCTTTCGCTCGTCCATGGCGACTATCGCACCGGGAACTACCTCTATGACGAGTCTGGCATCACGGGCATCCTCGACTGGGAGATGGCGCACGCGGGAGACCCGATCGAGGACCTCGGCTGGGTTGTGATGAAGTCTTGGCGCTGGGCGGGCGATGAGCGTGTGGGCGGGCTCTGCACGCGCGAGGAGTTTGTGCGGCTGTACGAGGGCGCGAGCGGCCGGAAGGTAGATCTCGATGCGCTGAAGTTTTGGGAGGTGTTTGGGAACGTCAAGTTCGCGACGCTCTTTCTGACCGGCGCCAGGTCGATCATTGAGGGCAAAACGCCGGATTACCTTCTCGCGGTGACGGCGTTCATCAATCCGGGGCTCGAAGTGCAGTTGCTGGAGCTGATCGCATGAGGCTCATCGCATGAGGCCCACGCAGGAGGAGATCATCCGGGCGATACAGGGCGGCATCATGGCGCACTATCTGCCGGAGCTGCAGTCGCAGTACGCGAAGGCGCAGTTTGCCTTCGGCATGGTGCTGTTCTCGATCCTGCAGAAGGACTTCGATGGTATCGCGCAGGACACGGTCGATGCCAATGCGGAGTTGCGGGTGCTGCTCGCGGAGACGGACGCGGCGCTCGCGCTCGTCGACCGGGATGACGCGCGGGCTGCTCGCGAGGCGATCGCGGGGCTGCCGGCTCGGGCCGGCTCGGTGCGGTTATCCGAGCTGCGCGCGGAACACGACGCGCTGCGGGGCGTCGTGGCGGGCATGGCGCCGCTCATCGAGTCCGCTGCCCATGTTCCGGGCTTGGCGGCGCTCCGTGACGTGCGACTCAAGCTGTATGCGCATCTCTCGGCCGATGCGCAACGGCGCACGGTGCCGATTCTCGGGTGAGCCATGTGCGCGCGAGGCGAGGGATGACGGCGTGATCGAACACATCCGCACCCGACTCGACGCCCACCGCCCCGTGCTCATCGAGGGGCAGGAACTGGCGCGGGCGGCGGTCCTGCTGCCGTTGTACGAACTCGGTGGCGAGGCGCATGTGCTGTTCACGATTCGGTCCGAGATGGTCGAGCATCACAAGGGCCAGATCTCGTTCCCGGGCGGGGCGCATGATGCGACGGATCCCGATCTGCGATTCACCGCGGTGCGCGAGACGTTCGAGGAGATCGGCGTCGATGCGGCACATGTCGACATTATGGGTCAACTCGATGAGATGATCACGATCTCGAACTTTCTCGTGCGGCCGTTCGTCGGGCGCATCACGGAGCCGGGGCCATATCCGTTCGCGCACAGCGAGCACGAAGTGGCGGAGATACTGGAGGTGCCGCTGGCGCACCTGCAGGACGCGGCAAACGTGCTGGCGGAGCCGCGGCTGTACCAGGGGCGGGAGATCGTCGCCTACTCGTACCGGTGGGGAGATCATGTCATCTGGGGTGCGACGGCGCGGATCCTGAAGCAGTTCTTGGACATCGTGGCCGACTGAGACATGCGACCTAGGCGGTCGCCGGCATGTCTTCCCAGAAGAGGCGGAGGTCGTTTGCGGTGCGACTGCGGTTGCCGCCTTCGCGCTTCGCGAGATACATGGCCTGGTCGGCGACGCGGACGAGCGTGGGGTAGTCCTGTGCGTCGAACGGGAACGTGGCGATGCCTACGCTGAGGCCGATGTGCAGGTCTTGTGACAGGCCCTCGTTGACGCCCTGGACGGCTTCGATCAGCTGATCGGCGCGGTCGTATGCGGTCTCGCGCGTGACGTTCGGGAGCACGACGACGAACTCATCGCCACCGTAGCGGCCGATGAGGTCCGGTCCGCGCAACCGGTGCTTCATGGCGGCTCCGACGCCGCGGAGTACGCGGTCTCCGATGTCGTGGCCGAGTTCATCGTTGATCCGCTTCAGGTGATCCATGTCGCAGAACAGCACGCTCAGGTATCCGCCCGATGTCCTCGTCTTGCGGATCTCGCGTGCGGCTTCCTTCTCAAAGTTGGCGCGGTTGAGGCAGCCAGTGAGCTTGTCGAACCGGGCGGCGCGCATCTGCCGCGTTTGGAGCTTCTGGTTCGCTGCGTGGAGTTGCTCGATCTCATCCACCTGCCGTGAGCGCGTGTTCTCTTCCCGCGCCAGGTGCCCGACGCCAACGGCGATGAACACCATGTAGGCGACGCGCACCGTGAGCACTCCAAGGTCCGGCGCCCCGGCCTGCCACGTCCAGATGTAGACGCAGGCGTACATGAATGCGTAGACCAGGCAGGTCACGATGGACTGGCGAAGGTCGAAGCGCATGGCGACGGCGGCGACGGAGAGGTAGTACAGAGGGAAGAACGGACTGTCCGACGCGCCCGTTGCGGCGATGAAAAGCGCGATAGTCAGTGAGTCGAGAAGAGCCGTCGTCATGCTCGCCTGGAAGACACGCCAACGTCGGTATGGCTGAAGGACGGCGACAGGGATCGCGTACGCCAGGCAGAGGCCGATGAGCCACCATGCGGCGCCGACGTGCATGCCACGCGTGTCGAGGAGGAAGGCGAGGCAACTGGCGTTGACAGCGAGGATGAGCAGCCGCAGCCGCGCGATCAGCGCCTCCATGCGCATGGTCCGTTCAGTGCGCGGAGGCATCTCCCACAACCAGGCCATGCGTCCGGGACGCGAAGCCGGATTCGACTCGAAGGTATTCATCGCACACTCACCGCGCAAGGCGCAGTGTCCCCGGTCTTAGTATCGGTTCGGGGCCCCCGATCTGACTGGCGCAGCCGGGTCAGATACCCACGGAGCAGGGCGAAGCGGCGCTGTCAGCGGCCCAGAGTGGTGCGGTGATCAGGCCGGTCACGGCGTAGGCGTGGACGCAGGCGCCGGCGTACGGGTGGGCGTGCCCGGGCGGGGTGTGCGCGTCGGGCTCGGCGTCGGCCCGGGGCGGGGCGTTCGGGTCGCCGTCGGCGGAATCGCCGTGGGTGGGGCAGGCGTGTCGGTTGGCACCGCCGTGGCGGTGTCCTCGGGGGTTGCGGTGACGCTCGGCGTGAGATCGGGGGTGGCGGTTTGGACCGAGACGCTTGGTGACGCGGTGGTGGCAGGCGAGCCCTCCGCGGTTGGTTCTCGGGTCGCCGTGCGAGTGGCCGACGGGGCGCCGCTTCCGCCGCCGCTACCACCGAAGCCCCCGGCGACGACCGCACCGATCGCGAACGCGAATACGATGATGCCGAGCGCGGCGCCACCGAATAGCAGCAGTCGGTTTCGTGTCCAATCCGCTCCTTCACCGGCGGCTGTACCGCGCGGGCCACCCGCGAAGCCAGCACCGCCGGCACCCGCGGTTCCGAGCGAGATCGCGCCGCGATCCGGGCGGGAACCAACCGTAGGAGTCGTTCCGCCCCAGCGAACCGCGAGGTCGCGCCACATATCGCCCTTGAAGCCGAATGGGGCGGGTATTGTGGAAAACGATCCGACGATGGCCAAAGGGTTTACGAGAGCACGCCGGGCGGAGCCGCATTGCTCGCAAGACTGGAGATGCGCTTGTACCTCGCGGCGCGCTTCATCGGTGTAGGGCGGCATGGGGTGGCGGCCGACGATCTCACGCAGCTGCGGGCAGACCTCGACGTTGCGGCGGGCGACAATGTAGCTGGCGACGATGTCGCCGGCGGCCTGGCGCATGCGGGTGATGATGACCTGCTCTTGCGCCTTTGCGATGCCGTTTACGTGGCCGATCTCGGCGGCGTTGAGGCCCTGCCGCTGGTCGAGGTCGAGCATGGTGTAGTCGCGAGGGCCGAGCGAGGCGACGGCTTCCCACGTGAGGGCTGCGACGTCGAAGTCTGCATCGACGAGGGAAGCGTCGTTCAGGGACATGGGATCGGGAACACCGAACGCCCCAAATGCTTCCTCAGACGATGGGGCCGGGCCAACGGGGACGACGCCGACGCTTTCGGCGCGGGCGATCGTGGCGGCCTGTGTCAGACCGAAGATCCAGGCCGCAGCGCTCGGTGCGCGAGCAGCGGCGCCCGGATTTGTGGCCGCAGCCTCGAACACTTCCCGGGTGACGGATTCGGCGCCTTCGGTGTCGCGCAGGGTGCGCCAGGAGAAGTCATACACGCGATTGACGTAACGGTCGAAGAGTTGGCCGAAGCTGTCGAGGTCTCCGGCGGCCGCGCGGCTTGCGAGCAGGCGGTCATCCATCGGTGTAGTCCTGTGGGTGTACGTCCCGGGATCAGTCTCCGGGAGCGCGTGCGAACGATAACACAGGCTCGATGTCGATTCTACGCGTCAAGTAAACCTGACGTTCACCCCAGATTCCCGAGCCGTTGACATTGATTGCGAATTCTACATAAGATCGCTTGGGCTCTGGAGCCGCCACCTCCCCCACCTGCAGCCCACCTCCGGCAAGGATTGCCCGGCTCAGATCGAACGCGATGACGTCCTAGCGTCACGCTGCCGCATCGTCCTCGGCTGGCGCCGGGCAGATATACGCGTGGCAGCGGCGCGTTATTTGACGTGAAGGGTAGGTTGCGTGGAATACACCGCCTCGACGCATCCGAACGTCCGTCCGCCGGCAAAGGGCCTTTTGCGGACGGTCGCACTGGTCGTATTGGCGCTCTCGGCGTCGATGCTGGTGGTCGTCCATCGAGCGGACGATCGTGCCGAGGCCGCGGGCGGTGCGGTAATCGCGCTCGACATGGATCCTGCAACGCCCGGGATCCAGAACACTGCAAACTACCCAGCGGGGATTGGCGTCATCCAGGTCGATGCGGTCGTGGTCAATGCGAACGCCATCGGCGCCTGGGAGTTCTACTTGTCGTTCGACGTGACCGCGCTGGAGTTTCTGTATTGGGGGCCTGGGCCGTTTCTCATGAGCACCGGCCGGCCGGTGACGTGCTTCCAGGTCATCACCGAAAACACACTGCGCCTCGGATGTACGAGCACCGGATTCACGCCGGACGGGCCATCGGGCGATGGCGTGATCGCGCACATGTACTTCCGGCCGCGGTTCGCGGGAGGGACGTGCTTTAGCATGTTGCTCGTTGAGACAGCGGAGGTCCTCGGTCACGCGCTTCCCACGACGAGCCAGACCGGCTGCCTGATCGTTGTTCCGCACACGCCGACGCCGACACCGACGCCCACCCAAACGTCGACTGCCACGGCGACGTTTACATCAACGCCGACCGCAACGGCGACGCGCACGCCGACGCCGAGCTCGACCGTTCAGACGACGCAAACGCCGGCGGACACGCCGACTCCCGGATCCACGAAGACCCCCTCGACGGCGACGAAGACACCCGTGCGCACGACGCCCACGCCGTCTGGCTCGCCGACGCCGTTCTCGACGGTGTTGGGCTCGACACCCACGCCGGGAATTCCGACTGCCGTAGTTACGGTGATTGGTGGACCGCGGCCTCCGGGGCAGTTTCCCTCGGCGGGCGGCAACGGCAGCTTTGCGGCGGGCGGCGAGAGCTGGTTAATCACGGCAATGAGCTTGATCATCGGCGTTCTGCTGGTTGTGCTTGTACGCCGCACCGTCTTCGACCACGACGACGGCGCGTAGCCGCTGGCGTGAGGTTGACGGCGGGCGTCCGCAGGCGGGCGTTTCATACTCTGTTAGCACAAGATTGATTGACAGAATGGCGACTGCGCCCCTATGATCGTGGCGCCCATCCGTTTTCCGGAGGCGGCATGTTCATGTGCCGCGCCACTCAGCTCCTCCGGTCGGTGTGGCATCGCGCTCAGTTGCTGGTGCATGGAAGCAGGCCGTGGTGCGACGTGACCGCGGTTCAAGCTGACTCGTGGTTCGATCTGGTACGCCGGGGGGTGTAGCCGTCGTGGTACACGCCCTTTTTCCGTCCAGCTGACAATCACCACCGGGACTCGTGAGGACATCTCAAGCGTGAACATCAGGACCCTGGCAAGGAAGGCGCAGGATCGTCGTAGCGCATGGCGTTTTGCGCTGGCGTTCGCGCTGACGGTTGCGGTCGTCGCTTCGGCGGTGCTCCTGTCGTTCGCGCCGCGTCCGCGGCCGATCGCCGCTGCCGGTACCGGGTCGATGCTCGTGACGCCGGGTGCGCAGATCAGCCCGCAAGGTGTGAACGTCGGTGTTGGCATTGACGCTGACGGCGTGTCTCAGTTGGGCGCGTTTGAGTTCATCATCCAGTACGATCCGGCGCTCCT
>JANPBN010000012.1:0-2455 GCA_031430415.1 Dehalococcoidia bacterium | reverse complement strand
TGGCGCGGGCGGCGGCGGGATGGGCAACTGGTCCAACAACTTGCGGCCGAACTCACTGCAGCGCAGCGTCGACGGCTGGAACGACGACGAACTCGGGTCGGTGTACAACCATCGCGTCGTGGTGCGGCTGGCGAAATACCTTGCGCCGTATCGCTGGCGGCTGCTGTTCGCGGCGATCGGAACGCTGGGCACAGCGATCCTGACGCGCCTAACGCCGCTCGCGATCCTGGGCCTGATCCACGCAGCTCGCACCGAGAATTTCGACGGCATCACGAAGTGGGGCTGGGTGTACCTGGGCCTCGCCGGAGGTGGCGCGGCGTTCGCGTACCTGCAGCTGACGGCATCGGGATGGATGGGGCACCGGCTACTGCTGAGCCTGCGACAGGAGATGTTCGCGCACCTGCAGAAGCTGTCGTTGCGATTCTACGACAACAACGAGGTCGGACGCGTCATGTCGCGCGTGACGAGCGACGTGACATCGCTGCAGGAGTTGATGACGAGCGGCTTCCTGACGATTCTCGGTGATATCGCCGGCATCGCCATTTCCATCGCCGTGCTGATGTACCTGGATGTTGAACTTTCGCTGGTGACGTTCACCGTGATCCCAGTGTTCATCGTGGCCATGGCGGTGTGGCAGAACTACTCTCGACGCGCCTTCATTCGCGTGCGGCAGTCGATCGCGATCGTGAACGCCAATCTACAGGAGAACGTGTCGGGCGTGCGGGTGATCCAGAGTCTGTCGCGCGAGGACGAGAACGCCAAGCGCTTCGACTCGATCAACCGCAACAACCTCGATGCGAACGTGGACGCCGGACGCCTGACGGCTGCCGTGATGCCGCTGGTCGAGGTGATCGTCGCGGCGGGTATGGCGCTGGTGATCGGATACGGCGGGTATCGCGTGCTGAACGGGCACCTGTCCGTCGAAGCGCTGATCGCGTTTACGCTGACGCTGCAGTTGCTATTCGATCCGGTACGCGACCTGGTGTTGCAATACACGCAACTGCAGCGGGCGATGGCTGGCGGCGAGCGCGTGCTGGAAGTGCTCGACACGAAGCCGGACTTCGAAGACAAGCCGGGGGCGTACGTGCTGCCAGAGGTGAAGGGCAGAGTCGACTTCAACAACGTGACATTTCGGTACGTCGATGACGTGCCGGTGCTGAGCAACATCGACCTGCACGTGAAGGCGGGGGAGACGATCGCGCTCGTGGGCGAAACGGGCGCTGGCAAGACGACGCTGACGGCGCTGATCTCGCGGTTCTATGACGTGAGCGAAGGCTCGATCGAGGTCGACGGACACGACGTGCGCGATGTCACGCACCGCAGCCTGGCATCGCGGATGGGGCTGGTGCTGCAGGACCCGTTTCTGTTCTCGGGCACGGTGGCGGACAACATCCGCTACGGGCGCACTGACGCGACGGACGAGGAGATCGAAGAAGCGGCGACGATGGTGGGCGCGCACGACTACATCATGCGGCTCGAGAACGGCTACGACACGTATTTGCACGAGCGCGGGATGAACCTGTCGGTGGGGCAACGCCAACTGCTGAGCTTCGCGCGCGCGATCATCGCGCGGCCGAGCATCCTGATTCTCGACGAGGCGACGGCGAACGTCGATACACAGACGGAAGTGATCGTGCAGCGGGCGCTGAAGACGCTGCTCGAGGGACGGACGTCGTTCGTGATCGCGCACCGTCTGTCGACGATCCGCAACGCGGACCGGATCATCGTGCTGGAGCACGGGCGGATCCTGGAGCAGGGCAGCCACGACGAACTGCTGACGCTGGGGGGCCGGTACGCGCAGCTGTACCGAATGACGTACGCGCAGCACGACACGCCAGCGACGGGCAACGGCAACGGCGCGAGCGCGCTGCGGGCGGCGACGAACCCGGCGTAGGGCGCGCGGCGGCGCTGTTGGGCTGCCTCGGCTGGCTTGGGCGATCACGGACATCCTCGCCTGGTCCGCAATCCGCTGGCTGACGTGTGGACGCGATCGATGGGGCGCCGGTACACTGCAGGCGCATCCTTCGGAGACCCATACCCCATGGCCGGCAAAGAGCCTGACAAGGTAACGCGCGAGATCGAGGAGCTGTTAGAGAAGCTCGATACGTTCGTGCCCGAGGAACGACTCGCGTCGAAGATCCGCAGCCGGCGGAAGCAGCAGCGCGACATCGAGCACGGACCCTCGTGGTTCGACCGCGTGCGAGCGCGGCTGTCGCGCATCACGCTGGGGCAGCTGATGCTCACAGGGCTGGCACTGATGCTGATCTCGTACTTCTTTCGGGGGCCGCTCGGTTCGCTCGCAGGCTGGATGACGATCGCCGGACTGCTGATGACGGCGGCGGCGTTCGTGCTTTCGATCATGGGCGGCGGATCGCGGTCGACGATCGGCACGAGCCGGGTGCAGCGGCGCTGGCGAGGACAGATCATCGAATATGGGAGCACGCCTTCGACGCTC
>JANPBN010000011.1:0-2302 GCA_031430415.1 Dehalococcoidia bacterium | reverse complement strand
AGCTTGTCGGCATTCTCCACGCCGAACCAGGGCTTGTTGCTCTGCAGCCACGTGACGCCGGCCTCGTCGGTCTTGAAGAGCAGGTGCATCCGCAGGCCGACAAGCTGCAGTTCGCGCAGCTTGTGATCCCACGCCCATTCGCGGGCGAGCCGGGCGCCGTCCTTGTTGGCGCGCAGTTCGATCTCCTTGCGGGAGAGACCGGCGTAATCCCGTTCGAGGTGCCAGAACGCCTCGAGGCTCGGGCCACCGTTCGTCTTGGGATTGTGGCCCTGGTACATCACGCGCCCCGCGCCCGTCGTGCCGACGATCGTCTCGCCCATGCTGCTGCGATTGCGCAGCGTCCATGGCGTCACGATCAGCACGGCGCCGATCGCCAGCGCGATGAGCGGAAGCGCAGCACGCCGCTTGTAGTGAAACAGCATGAGCAACGCGATCACGCCGCCGAACGCGATGAACTCTCCGCGGACGAACCCGGTCGCGGCGATGAGTACACCGAGGCCGACGAGCAACGGAAGGTTTGCCTTTGGCCGATCGAATACGAAGAAGACGGAGATCGCCAGGATCAGGGCGAGCAGGAAGCCAAAGTAGGTTTCAGACAGGAGAATCGACGTAAACAGGACGTGGCTCGGCATCAACGCGAGAGCAAATCCGGCGATGACGGCTGTCGTGCGATCGAAGAGTTTTCGCGCGATGAGAAATACGAGCAGGACCGTGAGCGTGCCGAATGCAACGTTCAACATGCGTCCCGCTGCGACGGAATCATCGGTCAGCGCGTAAACAACGGCGAGTGTGATCGGGTAGCCCGGAGGCCAGAGCGCCGTCGGCACGAGATCGTTCTCGTTGGGGTAGATTCGCTCGCCCGTTACGGTCACCCACACTGTGGGGTCGAAGACGTACCCATCACCATCGGCGAGGTGACGGGCGGTCGTGTCGTACCAGACAGAGTCGTCGAAGCGGCCGTCGCGTGGATCCGGCGTGACGGTGATCGCGACGAACAGGCGCACCGCCAGCGCGATGGCGATTACGACGAACAGCCACCTCGTGTCTCCGGAACGCAGCGCGGAGCGGACACGGCTCATACGGTCGCTCCTTTATCGGTCGTGGTCGCGCCCGTCGCCGAGCGATAGCGCTTGCGGTCATCCCAGAGAGAGATGATGGTCGCGACGGCGATGACGACGATCAGCGGGATGGCGGGATAGTGGAAGCGAGGGTCGCCGAAGAACGCGAGCGGCACGGCGAGGATGTACAGCGCCGTCAGGGCCACAATAGCCCGACGGATGTCGGATGACATCATGAACGCGAAGAGTCCGAACAACGCGAGTCCGCACGTCGCATAGTAGATGCTGTTCGCGGCGAACGAGAGAATCTCGCGCAGGGGGTGCTTGATGAACCAGTCGTTTCCATAGGACTCGGCCGCCCAGAGGCCGTCGTCGTCATGAAACATCAGCCAGTACGCCTTGTAGGTGATGAGCATGGGCATGCGGACGGGATGTTGGAGGACATCTTTGATCGCAATCTTCGTGCCGTGGCGATTGCGTTCGATCTCGAGGCGCTCGGGCGGCACATGCGAGAGCCCTTCGAAGCACTTACCGACAATGGTGAATCGCCCATCGGCGCCGCGATAGTTTCCGATGCAAAGGTCGTCGCCAAGATTGGTGGACGGGCCCGTGATCGTATCGAAGGTCAGCGTGTTGCGAATCGACCAGGGGACGATGAGCACGGCAATTCCACCGAACAAGACGAGCGTTTGAAGCAGCGCGCGCTTCTTCGAGTGGAGATAGAAGAACCATACGGCGAAGAGCACAGCCGGAAACAGCAGTGTGATGCCGCGCGTCATCGTGGCCGCGCTCAGGAGCAACCCAACTGCGGCGAGCTGGCGATAGGGCATGCCATCGCGTGACCACGGATTCCACAACAGCACGCATACCGACAGGACGAGTAGCATCGTGAACTGCGCCTCTGACAGGATCGTGCCGGTGTAAAACACCTGGCTCGGGAAGATCGCCATGAGCGCGGCCGCACCTATCGCGACGCGGCGATCGAAGAGACGCCGAGCCAGCAGAAAGATGAGTGCGACGGTCACTGCGCCGAACACGGCGTTCATCAACTTCGCGCTGTAGACCGTACGATCGAAGCCGAGAAGATCCTGCGCCTTCCTGAAGCCGCCCAGCGTTGCCGGAAACCCCACCGGGTAATAGCCCACGCTATGCCCATCGAGGTTCGTGTAGCCCTTGCCATCGGCGATGAGGTCCGCATAGATGGGGTAGAGCGACGGGTCGTTGACACCGAGTGGAGGGCGGTC
>JANPBN010000010.1:0-2323 GCA_031430415.1 Dehalococcoidia bacterium | reverse complement strand
CGGACGGCCAGCGCCTCCTCGGGTGTCACGGAGGCCGGCGTGTCGCCGTCGGCCTTGAGGAGCCCCTGCGCCGAGAGCGCCCAGGCCCGGTCGGCGGCGGCGACGTGCGCGAGCAACTCCTTCAGCGTGCGATCGCCGTACGGCACGTAGCGGCCCCAGTCGCCGGAACCGACCTCGTCGATCGCCGCGAGCAATTGCTCCCGCGCCGCGCGCATGTCGAGAACCGCGTCGTGGACAAAGGCTTCCATGCGCCCAGTGTATCTATCCGCCCGCGAACGCGCGGTCGAAGGGTGAGATGGGCATTTCCTACCCCGTAGACGCGTTCTGTGATAAGAATTGCCGCACCGTACAGGTTCAGGAGCGCCTCCATTGTTCAAAAAAATCCTGGTCGCCAATCGCGGCGAAATCGCGCTGCGCGTCATGCGTACCTGCCGCGAAATGGGCATCGAAACCGTCGCCGTGTATTCGACGGTCGATCGCAACATGCTGCACGTCCGCTACGCCGATGAGGCGTACCACATCGGCGAGGGGCCGCCGCTCGAGAGCTACCTCAACTACCAGCGCATCGTCGATGTCGCAAAGGCGTGCGGCGCCGATGCCGTACATCCGGGCTACGGCTTCCTCAGCGAGCGCACGGAGTTCGCACGCGCCTGCAGTGACGCCGGTATCGAGTTCATCGGCCCGTCCCCGGAGTCGGTCATCCTCCTCGGCGACAAGGTCATGGCGCGGAGGACGATGATCGCGGCGAACGTGCCGGTCGTGCCGGGCACGGAAGGCCGCGTCGACGCCGATGAGGCCGTGAAGCTGGCGCCGGGCATCGGCTTCCCGCTGATGATCAAGGCGGCGGCCGGTGGTGGCGGCAAGGGCATTCGGCTCGTCCGCACCGAGGCCGAAGTCGAGAACGCAGTGCGCGTCGCGTCGAGCGAGGCGCAGTCGGCGTTCGGCGACGGCGGCGTCTTCCTCGAGCGCTACCTCTCCCCCGTGCGGCACGTCGAGATCCAGATCATCGCCGACAAGCATGGCGACGCGGTCGCGCTCGGCGAACGTGAATGCTCGGTCCAGCGGCGCCACCAGAAGCTGCTGGAGGAGTCGCCCTCGCCCGTCCTCGGCGATGCGACGCGCCAGAAGATGATGGCCGCGGCCGTCGCGGCGGCGAAGGCATCTGGCTACTACAACGCCGGCACCGTCGAGTTCCTCTTCGATCCGGCGACCGACGAGTTCTTCTTCCTCGAAGTGAACACCCGGCTCCAGGTGGAGCATCCGGTGACGGAATGGATCACGGGCCGAGACCTCGTGCGCGACCAGATTCGCGTGGCCAACGGCGAACCGCTCGGCTTCACGCAGGAGGACATCGTCCGCCGCGGGCATGCGATCGAGTGCCGCATCGCCGCCGAGGATCCGTACAACAACTACCTGCCGTCGCTGGGGCGCATCGACTTCGTGAACGAACCGAGCGGTCCTGGCGTGCGCCTCGACAGCTCGATCTTTAGTGGCGTCGAGATCCCCTATTTCTACGATCCGATGCTCGCCAAACTCATCTGTTGGGGCGCCGACCGCACGCAGGCCATCCAGCGTATGAAGCGCGCACTGCGCGAGTACGTCATCACCGGCATCAAGACGAACATTCCGTTCCACCTGCAACTTCTCGATGACCCGCGCTTCGTCAATGGCGAAGTGCACACCGGCTTCCTCGACGCCGAGTTCAAGATGAACGAACCAGAAGTTGAAGATGGCAACGACGTCGTGGCGCTGCTCATGGCCGCCGTGATGTCGCACGAACGACGCAGCCGCAGCGGTGCGCAGCCAGCGGTGCTGCCGCAGCCGGCAGGGTGGGCCGAAAAGGGACGCGAGCGCCAGATCGCCGAGCGAGCCTCGGTTAATGCACAGGGGAATCGATGGCGGCGAAGTACCGGCTAAAGCTCGGCAAGGAAGACTTCGAGCTCGAAGTCGAACCTGATGCCGGCGGCGGCTATCGCGTGAAGCTCGGTGACAACACGGCGCGCGTCAGCCTTGTGCGCATCAACGACTCCGCGCGCTACTCGCTGATCGTCGACAACCGCCCCTACGACGTCTTCGCCGAGGAGAGCCCGACCGGCTTCCACCTCGTCATCGGCGGCCGCACGATCGATGTCGGCACGCAGACCGGTCGCCGCGGCGGACCGGGCGCATCGCTCGATGCGGATGTCGAGGGCGAGTGGGTGCTCAAGTCACCGATGGCCGGCGTCATCCAGGACGTGCGCGTCAAGGCCGATGATGAGGTTGAACAGGGGCAGGTGCTCTGCGTCGTCGAGGCGATGAAGATGCAGAACGAACTGCACGCCCG
>JANPBN010000009.1:0-1686 GCA_031430415.1 Dehalococcoidia bacterium | reverse complement strand
TGGACTACTGACCACCGGGTTAGATCATGGTTCGGTGGACAATGCAACCCTAAACGGTTCGTACCGCGAACAAACATTGCAGCTCGGCGATCCCCTTGAGGGAATGTTCGCCGCGACGGACTACGAGATTACCTCTCGGTGCTGTAGTCGCTGGTCGCTGGTCGGGTCGTTGGAGTCGTCGAAAAGCGCGCCCGCGCATGATAGATTCTGTCGGTGATGACGACATCGACAAGGCGCTTGGAGTTTCGCGAACTCAAGCGCGCCGAGATCGACCGCATCTGGACGATCGATCGGCGCGAGCACATCGCAAACAGCTATCGGCTCGTCGGCGGCGCGCTGCGGCTGGAAGCGCTCGGCGTCGACGTGCCCGGCTGGGATCCCGATAACGTCGCGAGGACGACGCCGCTGCTGTACGAGATGTTCGACCGCGGCGCGCGATTCTTCGCCTCGTTCGATGGCGAGCAGCTTGCGGGCGTGTCGGTGCTCGACACGCTACCGCGCGGCGAGCGCGGCGACCTCCTACAGCTCGGGTTCCTTCACGTTGGCCGCGACTACCGCGGTCGGAGGCTGGGCGCGCGACTGTTGGAGCAGGCGCGCGTGGCAGCCCGAGAGCTTGGTGCGCGAGGGCTGTATATCTCGGCGACACCGTCGGAGAAGACGATCCTCTTCTACCAGCGATGCGGTGCGACGCTGCTCGCAGTGCCTGACCCGGAGCTGTTCGCGCTGGAGCCGGAAGACATCCACCTGGAGTGCCGGGTGTGATCAGCGCAGTAGAGAAAGACAGGTCTGGTCGTTGGTCGAGGGTGGACAAGCCCGATCGAACGCTGCGTTGAGCACCAACCGTCAGATCTAGACCTACTTAGGCGCGTCGGCCTTCGACGCGGAGCCGACGGCGCCGACCCACGTGTCGCCCTTCTTCACGTATGTTGTTGTGAAGAAGTAATCCGTACTCATCGTCTTGCCGGCCTGCACCATTTCAGGGCAGGCCTTATAGGCAATCACTGCTACGCCTGGGCCAAGCTCGCGGACGACGACGCTGCTGCCATCCAACGCGTACGACTTCAACTGCATGTCGCCGTCGAGCATCATGCTCACGAATTCGGACTTGCCCTTGTCGGTGATCCCCTCATCCATGACCATGAGGTATCGGTCGTCGATCAGGGACTCAAGTGTCTTGGCATCCCGTGCCTTCCAGGCTTCCCAGTTCTTTTTCTCGAGTTCCAGTATCTCCTGCTTCAGGTTGGTCGTCGTCGGTGCAGTCATTCGAGCCTCTCCTGTGTGCGGGAATTGTCCCGTTCGCATCATATGCCGCCAACACGACGGATCATGCGGCGGACTGCCCGTGCCAGGTGACAGTTTGGTGCCAACTTGAGACGCAAGGACGAAGAAGTGACTTATTCATGCTGCCGTTGCGGAGAACGAACTGGCTAGACCTACGAACGTGACCCGAGACATCGAATCGAAGCTATCGATTGTCCGTCGTCGCGTGATCGATCATTTCTCTCCCCGCACCGCATACACCCGCACCGGCTCGCCGACGCCCTTCATCTCTTGCTCGCCGCGATCTTCGAACTCCACTCCCGCGGACGAGCGCGCCATGCCGCGCACCACGTCCGACACGAGGATCTCGCCCGGCGCGGACAGGCCGCAGATGCGCGAGGCGATGTTGACGGCGCCGCCGTAGAC
>JANPBN010000008.1:0-2167 GCA_031430415.1 Dehalococcoidia bacterium | reverse complement strand
CCGCCGGCGTTGCGTCGGGCGTCGATGCGTCGGGCGCGGAGTCCCCGGGGGAAGGCTGTTCTGTCACGTCGGGACTCCTTGGATGAAGGGGGATGGGGTGGACGGAGGGATTTGAACCCTCGATCTCCAGGGCCACAACCTGGCGCCTTAACCGCTAGGCTACGCCCACCACGAGGCTATTCGTCGAGAAAAACGAACCCTGCGGCCGTGGCCCCAGGGCGCATCATCGTCTCCCCGATGTGCCACCAGTCTATCAACGGGCATTTCAGGCGGTCAAGAACGCGTCAACGGCCCGTGGATCCGTGCCCACCGTCGCCGCGCCCGGTGGGGTCAAGTGCGTCCACTGCCGCTATCCGCACAGGCGCCAGGCGCGCGACCACCATCTGGGCGATCCGGTCGCCGTCGTGCAATTCGTACGAAGAGAGCGTCCCGAAGGTCCACATCGTCACGAACAACTCCCCGCGATAGTCCGCGTCCACCGTCCCGAACGCCACCCCGACGCCCTTCGACGACAGCCCCGACCGAGGCCGCACCTGCACGTCCCATCCCGCCGGAAACGCGATGGCGATCCCCGTCGGCACGAGTTGCGGAGCTAACCCAAGCACCAAGGGCGCGTCGAGGCACGCGTACAGGTCGATGCCTGTGGCGTCCGGGGTCGCCCGCTGCGGAATTCGGGCACTGCGTCGGAGCTTCAGCACCGCGATCTCGATGTCGTCCATGGTCGTAGGCGTCCCGTGTGGCTGCCGCAGCTATCGCGGCGGGTCAGGCCATTGATCCGAAGCGTACGCTCGTTCAGTATTCTAACAGCAGAGACCGATGGGAGGTCATCCACTGAGACGCATTATCGTTTCCGCGGCCGCGCTCGTTGTCGCCGCTGCCGTCACCGTCAGCCTTGCCGCGCGTCTCGGTAGCAACGATCCGGCCCCCGGCGCCGAAGCCGCCGGCACCGGCACAGCGACAAAGACCGCGACCAAGACGCCGACGCCTACCCGGACGCCACGCGGGTTCCGCCCGTCGCCCACGCCCACGAGCACGCCGATCCCCACGCCGCCACCTGCTGCCGCCATCGGCCCCGGCCTCATGGTCGCCGAATGCAGCGGCGCCGGCGTGAACGATGCACGTGCCATCCTGCTGTGGACGCCGTCGAAGTCCGGCCAGCAGTGGCTCGACCTCAGCATCTTCAACAACGGCTTCGCCTCCGGCACGTTCGTCGGCCTCGGCCCGTTTGCGCCGGATCGATGGGGATTCGTCTGGGGAGGGCTGACGCAAGGCACGACGCACTACGTCCGCGTCAACACGCTCACAACCCAGGGCTGGAAGTCGAGTTCGACGCTCGCGTTGTACACACCCGTGTGCGACGCAGCCGCATATCAGCCCGCACCCGCGCCGGACATGCTTCGCCTCCGTGACGACGTCGATGCCGCGATCCGCGACTCCGGCATCGACACAGCCGTAGCGATCACCGACCTGCAGTCCGGCGAGACGGTCGACGTCAACGGCGCCGACAATCGCCTTCCCGGCTGCACGATCAACCTTTTCGCATTGATGAAGGTCGTGACGGAACTCCAGGCGGGCCTTTATCCCGAACCCCAACCAGGCGACCTTATCGGCCAGACGATCAACCGCAGCGACCCGATCACATCGCGCCAACTCGTGAAGTATTGGATCGGCAACGGCGATTTGGGCACGGGCCTGCTATCCGTGCAGGACTTCATGGCGTCGCTCGGCATGTCATCGACACTTCTCGACCACCCGCCGGCCTTCCCTGGGGAATCGCTCTACGGCGGCCTCGAGAATCGCATCACCGCGCTCGACGCGAACCGCGGCCTCAAGGCGATCTGGGATGGTCGCGTGCTCGCTCCGTTCTGGCGCGACTACTTCCTCTACAAGATGACGCTCGTCAAGCCCGGCCTCAACTATCTGATCCCCGCCGGCGCCAGCGCCGACGCGACGGTCTCGCACAAGAACGGCTTCCTCTACCAGGAGGGATGGGCGGACAACGATGTCGGCATCGTCTGGTTCGAGCGCGGCGGGCGTCGCTACGGATACGCCATCTCGTTCTATACGGAGGGCGTCCGGAATAAGTACGACGACATTCCCATGGGCCAGCGCGTCTCATCACTCGCGTTCCAATGGTTCGTCGCACGCTACGGCTATCCGTAGGACT
>JANPBN010000007.1:0-1889 GCA_031430415.1 Dehalococcoidia bacterium | reverse complement strand
GGCCCGTCCCGCCTCTTGGTAGATGACCGGCAAAACCCCCTCGCCGATCCGATGACCTTCATCTCGGTTCCGTCTGGAACTACCGCTGGCGTTCATCTCCTACCTACGGCCGAATTCTCGCCGAACGGTAGATACACCATTACAGGTTCACTGTACGACTGCGATCTGGTCGATTTCGAGACTAAGGACGTACTCGTCGATGCTGGCGGCTGTGGGATCGAGGATTGGTCCGACGATAGCGCACTCGCGCTGGTCTGGGACACCGGATGTTCTGTGCCGGGATTCATTCGCGATTGCATCGCGGGGCGAGCGAGCGATCCATCGAACACCACACCCATCTCCACACCCACGAACTTGAGGTAGTTGCCGGTCTTACAGATCCGTCCGAATCACCGCTTGACTGTCGGCCTCACCACGGACACCGGCGGTGACGGCATCACAGGCGCCGCGCGATTGCCAAACGAGACCGCCGCGCTCGTCACGAGTACGCACGCCGACACCGGAGGAGAGAGAGGAGCCGAAACCCGGCTCCTCTCTCGTATCACCACACAGAAAAAACCTCTGCGCCCTCTGTGCCTCTGTGTTTAACCGGCACCCTACATCCGCTCCGGCGTGCTCATCCCCATCAGCACGAGCGCGCGCGCCAGCGTCACCTTCGCCGCGGCGCAGAGCTTCAGGCGCGCCTTCGTCAGCGCCGGGTCGTCGCCCAGCACCTTGCACTCCGTGTAGAACGCGTGGAACGCCGCCGCCAGGTCCTGCGCGTAGTGCGGCAGATGATGCGGCTCGCGATTCTTCGCCATCAGATGCACCAGCTCCGGCAGCCCGAGCATCTTCCGGATCAGCTCCAGCTCCATCGGATGCACCAGCAGCGACACGTCCGCATCGTCGAACGCCGGCGCGCGGTCGTGCGCCAGGATGCCGGCGATGCGCGCGTGCGCGTACTGCACGTAGTAGACCGGGTTCTCGGCCGACTGCTTCTTCGCCAGCTCCAGGTCGAACTCCATCTGGCTGTCCGCCGACCGCGACAGGAAGAAGAACCGCGCCGCGTCCGCCCCCACCTCGTCGATGATGTCGCGGATCAGCACGATGTTCCCAGCGCGCTTCGACAGCCGCACCACCTCATCGCCCCGCCGGAAGCTCACGAGCTGATAGATCAGGATGTCCAGCCGCGACGAATCGACGCCCAGTGCCTCGACCGCCGCCTTCATCCGCGCGACGTGCCCCTGATGGTCCGCCCCCCAGACGTCGATCACCTTGTCGAAGCCCCGCCGCACGAACTTGTCGTAGTGGTAGGCGATGTCCGAAGCAAAGTACGTCGGCCGCCCCGTGCTCCGGATGACGACGTTGTCCTTGTCGTCGCTGCCCTCGCCCGCCGCGAGCCAGAGCGCGCCCTCCTTCTCGATGAGGCAGCCCTTCTCCCGCAGCGTGCGCATCGCCGCTTCGTAAACGTTGTCGCCCTCGTACACCCAGCGCTCGCGGAACCACGCGTCGTACGTCACGCCGAGCCGCTGCAGATCCTCCTGGATCCACTCGACCACGACATCGATGCCGCGCAGCACCATCTCTGCCGGCGCCTCGGTCGCGTCGACGAAGCGATCGCCGAACTCCGCCTGCACCGTCTTCGCCACGTCGATCATGTACTCGCCGGGATAGCCATCGGCCGGGATCTCGGCCGTCTGCCCGAAGAGCTGCTTGTAGCGCGCCAGCAACGTCCGCCCGAAGACCTCCGTCTGCGTGCCCGCGTCGTTCACGAGATACTCGCGCTGCACGTCGAAGCCCGCCGCCGCCAGCACCGAGGCCAGCACGCTGCCGATCGCCGCGCCGCGCCCGTTGCCGGCCGTCAGCGGCCCCGTCGGGTTCGCGCTGACGAACTCCACCTGCACCTTTAC
>JANPBN010000006.1:0-3998 GCA_031430415.1 Dehalococcoidia bacterium | reverse complement strand
GCTCGATGAGCTTCTTCGTCAGCTTCTCCGCGTCGGAGTCGGAGGCGATGATCACGACGAGCTTGAGCTGCGGATTGTCCACGCGTCCTCCGTTCAGGTACTGCGTGGATCGTATGCGCGCGCGTCGATGCCTGTCAATTTCGCACGGGTTCACTACGGGTTCACCACCCGCACCGTTCCGGGGGGCCGCGCAGAGGCACAGAGGGCACGGAGGTCGGTCTTGGATGGGGATGCGGGCTCCGGCACGTTGAACACAGAATCGCACCGCGGTCAGCGATTCTGTCCGGCCTTCGGACCTGCGACTCCTCCTCTCGACAAGGAATCCTCTGCGCTCTCTGTGTCTCTGTGGTGAAAATCGATACCCTTGCGCATCGCGGCCATGATGGCGCGCCGCGGGTGAGTCATCGCCCGGCCGGGGCGGGAGGTTCGAGACAGTGAGCGACGAAGCACAGAGCGCGACGACGGACATGGAGACGCTGGTCTCTCTATGCAAGCGGCGCGGATTCCTCTTCCAGAGCAGCGAGATCTACGGCGGACTGGCGGGCGCATGGGACTACGGACCGCTCGGCGTCGAGATGAAGAACAACGTGAAGAAGGCCTGGTGGCGCGCCAACGTCCAAGAGCGCGACGACATGGTCGGCCTGGACGCAGCGATCCTGATGCACCCGGAGGTGTGGCGGGCGAGCGGGCACCTCGACACGTTCACGGATCCGATGGTGGACTGCCGCAGCTGCAAGGCGCGCTTCCGCGAGGACGAGCTCGACTCCGATGTCTGCCCGACGTGCGGGCAACGCGGCACCTTTACGGAGCCGCGGATGTTCAACCTGATGCTGCGGACGTTCCTGGGTCCGGTGCAGGATGACGCCGCGACGGTGTACCTGCGGACCGAGACGGCGGCCGGCATCTTCGTGAACTTCGAGAATGTGCTGACGACGACGCGCCGGAAGCTGCCGTTCGGCGTCGGCCAGATCGGGAAGTCGTTTCGGAACGAGATCACGCCGCGCAACTTCATCTTTCGGACGCGCGAGTTCGAGCAGATGGAAATCGAGTACTTCTGCCGTCCGGAGGAGTCGGCAGCGATGCACGAGCAGTGGATCGCCGACCGTATGGCCTGGTACGAGCGCTTCGGCATGAAGCGCGACCGGCTGCGGCTGCGGGCGCACGACCCGGAGGAGTTGTCGCATTACTCGCGCGGGACGTCGGATGTCGAGTACCTGTTCCCGATCGGCTGGGCGGAACTTGAGGGGATCGCGAACCGTGGCGACTTCGACCTGACGGCGCACGCGAAGGCGAGCGGCAAGGCACTGAGCTACTTCGATGAGGAGAAGAAGGAGCACATCGTCCCCCATGTGATCGAGCCGTCGCTGGGTGTCGATCGATGCACGCTGGCGTTCCTGAGCGACTCCTACGCGGAGGAGATCGACGACGGAGGCGAGAAGCGCGTCGTGCTGCGACTGCACCCCGCGATCTCGCCGATCAAGGTGGCAGTGCTGCCGCTCAGCAAGAAGGAAACACTGACGCCAACCGCGAAGGCGATCCACGCGCGCCTGCGGAAGCTCTGGATGACGCAGTACGACGATGCTCAGAGCATCGGCCGGCGGTATCGGCGCCAGGACGAGATCGGCACGCCGCTTTGTGTCACGGTCGACTTCCAGACGGTGGAGGAGGACCAGGCGGTGACGATTCGCGAGCGGGATAGCATGGCTCAGGTACGGGTGCCCATCGAGGGACTCGAGGCCGCGCTACGGGAGCGGCTGCCGGACGTGATCTAGGTCCGTCGCTTCGCTCGGGATCTACGCTTCGCCGCGACTGGTCTCGGATCGCTAATGGGCGGCGATCCTACTCGGCGCCCATCACGGTGCGGCTTCCGGGGTTGGGATCGGCTCCGGGAGCAGGTCGAGACTGCGGAGCACGTAGAGCGGGATGTCCGAGTCGGAGCCGTAGAGCAGGCGGATGACGGTCTGGTCAGCGACGAAGGTCTGGCCGTCACGGGTGGCGCGCAGCTGCACCTCGTCGAAGACGCCGTTCTTCACAATGAACCAGTAGATGTCGCTGGTACGCGGGTTGATCGTGATGATCGATGTGGCGTTGGCGTTCGTCACGCGGACGAGGGCTGGCGCACCTTCACCGCTGAGGCCGGACATCTGCCAGCCGTCGGACTCCGATGGCACAAGGATGCTGATGGCGCCGGCTGAGACGCGCACCCACGAGACGCCGAACGTGACGTCGTCGTCTTCGGGTGTGATGACAACACCGCTGGTGGGCTGGGGCTCGGGCGTGCCGCCTTCCTCCGTCGGGCCGGGCGTGGCGGACGCGGTTGCGGTTCCGGTCGCGGTCGGCGTCGTGGTCTCGGTGGCGACGCCTTCGGTGGATAGCAGCGGCACGACTGGCGTGTAGACGAAGGGCACACCGGGCTGGCTGTTGCGAATCGCCACGACGACCTTCTGAACGCCGGCGGCGGAGATGTCCTGTGCGACTTCGAGGTTGGGCTGGGCATCGGCCGACAGCTGGGACGCGCTCAGCGCGAGGACAGCCTTCTGCTTCTCGACGACCTCGGCGAACTTCCGCAGTTCGCTGGCATCGAGTTCGCCATTGTCGACGGCCTGGACAAGTGGCGCCGTCTGGTCGGCGAGGCGGTCGAGCACGCCGGGCCCGATGATCCGGCCGCTGTTGGCCATGCGTTCGACCTCGGTTGCGCGCTCGCCGGCGATGTCGATACGGACATCGCGCTTGGCGTCCTCGCTGAAGGCGAGGGCGAGGCGCACGCGTTCGGTCTGGAGCTTGAGCGGGTACTGCCAGTCGCCCGGAAGCGCGGCGGCGGCGGTCGAGATGGTGTATGCGGAGAATGACAGGAGCATGACGGCGGCGATGCCAGCGCCGGCAAGGCCGCGAAACGCGGGGCCGGAGAGCGCCCACCGACGCCGCGGCGCCGGAGCGTTCGCGCGCATCCGCTGGGCAGCGCCGAGGAACCTGACGCGGGCCGCCGCGAAGAACGACGGTGACGGCTCGGTGTCGAAGGCCTCGGTGACGCGCTGGCCGGTGGCGACGAGGAAGCGCTCGCGCGCCTTCGTGGCGAACTCGGCGCCGGGCTGCAGGTCGTGAGCGCGGGCGTAGGTGAGTGTGGCGAGGAGGAGCGGGCGCAGCGCCTCGGCGTCCTGCGGGTAGCGCCGAAGGCAGGCATCGAGATCCCAGCGACCCTCGCTCAGGGCCTCCAGGCACTCGTTCAGCCGCGTCTCGAACTCCGTCATATGCTCCCGGTTTGCTCCCTGCCCGGTTCTGCCGGGATGAGCAATTTCTGCAACTTCGCCACAGCCTTGTGCTGCAGCGCCTTGACGTTTCCTTCTCGCTTGCCGAGCGCTTTCGCGGTCTCGGCGATCGAGAGTCCCGATACGAAACGCAGAGCGATCACCTCGCGTTGCGCTTCGGGAAGCTGATCGGCGGCGCGCCGAACCTCTTCCATCGTGAGTTGCTCCTCGACGGTGGCGGCGGGACCCTTGGCCCCGTCTACCATCTCGTCCGACAACTCTGCTGTCGGTCCGCCGCGCTGCGAAGTGCGACGGAAGTGCGTCACTATCTGGTTGTGGGCGATGCGGAAGAGCCAGGATGAGAAGGGAACATCGCGCCAGCGAAAGTCGCTGATGGCCCCCAGCATCTTGAGGAAGACCTCCTCGGTGAGGTCTTCGGCCTCTGCCACATTGCCCATGCGCGCCACCGCATAGCGGTAAACGCGCGGCATGTACCAGTCGTACAGGTCGGCAAGCGCCTGCTGATCGCCGGCACAGGCACGATCAACGGTCGCCCGTTCGATGTGAACCGGCACGGCCTGGACCGCTGGGAAGTCCAACCCGGAAGCCTCGTTTTTGAGCATGGGAGCCAGTGCCATGGTACTCCGTAGTTCGCGAGGTCGTCCACGATTCGAGCTTCCGTCCCGGTCTGCCTCCGTCCACGTGCTGTTGGTAGAACGCCGCCGGGCGCGAAAGGTTAACTGCGACGAACGG
>JANPBN010000005.1:0-15001 GCA_031430415.1 Dehalococcoidia bacterium | reverse complement strand
GTACGAGCAGGTGAACGCGCGGAATCCGCGCATCGTCTACTGCCAACTGTCCGGCTACGGCCCCGATAGCCCGGAGGCGAATCGCGCGGCGTACGACATCGGCGCGTTCTGGGCGCGGGCCGGCGTCGCGATGTCGCTGACGGCGGAGGGGCAGCCGATTCCGCAGCAGCGCGGCGGCATGGGCGATCATATGACGGGCCTCAGCGGCGCAGCGGGCGTCGCAGCGGCACTGTTCGCGCGCGAGCGCACCGGCGCAGGGCAGCGCATCAGCACGTCGCTGGTGCGCAACGGCATCTACATGATGGGGTGGGACTACGCACTCGAGATGCGGATGGGCGTGAAGACGCGCCCGTACGATCGGCAGCATCCGCCAAATCCGATCCTCAACTGTTTCCGCACGAAGGACGGCCGCTGGATGTGGCTGCTTCTGCTGCAGGGCGATCGCCACTGGCCCGACATTCTCCGTGCGCTTGGACGCGAGGATCTCGCGAGCGACGAGCGATGGAGCAACATCACCGCGCGCCGGGTGAACGCGACGAGCCTGGTCGATGTGCTCGACGAGGAGTTCGAGAAGCGGACGCTCGATGAGTGGGGACCGATCCTCGATCGAGAGAACGTCTGGTACGCGCCGGTGAACACGATCACGCAGGCGCTCTCCGATCCGGCCGCGCAGGCCTCGGGCGCATTCGTGGAGGTTCACGGCGATGACGGCGTCGCAGTGCCGACGGTGAACACGCCGATCGACTTCTACGGCACGCCGGGCGCGCCGCACGGTCTCCCGCCCGAACTCGGCCAGCACACGGAAGAGATCTTGCTGGAGATGGGCATGGATTGGGATCGCATCATCGAGCTGAAAGACGCGGGCGCGATTCCGTAGGCGGCTAGGCACGCGTCGCGCGCAGCCGCTGCACGACGGCAAGCGACTCCTGCGCCGACACGCCGAAGCGGCGGAGCCCGTACCGCGCCAGTTCGTATGCTGCTTCCTCCTCATCGACGACGCTGCGAGCGCCGGCGGCCGCGAGCTTTGTAGCTTCGCTCCGCGCGAAGGCGCGGCCGATGACGTCCGCACGTGGGTTGATTGCGCGCACACGCTCGGCAAGCAGCCGCACAGTGAGTGGGTCTGCGAGGGTGATGATCACGACGCGCGCGTGCTGTAGATCCATGTGCTCGATGACAGCCGGGCTCGCTGGATTGCCTTCGAGCACGCGCAGACCCGCGTCGCGCGCTGTCCGTGCCCGGCGTACGTCCGGCTCGACCACCAACACGTCGAAACGCGCGCTGAGTACGCGTGCGACCAACTCTCCCGCCGGGTCGTATCCGCACACGACGGCGTGAGCGGTCTTTCGTTCATCGATGTCTTCGGCATCGGCCATCGGCACTGCTTCGGCAGATCGCTCCAGTAACCGCTCCCCGAGCAGCATGATTGCCGGTGCCGCCAGGATCGATGCGACGGTCGCGGCGAGGATCACGCTGAATGCAGCGCCGGATAGCGTGCCGTCGCCCAACCCTTGACGCGCGAGCAAGAACGAGAACTCGCCCGTGCCGACGAGAGCCGCTGACGCGAGTACGGCGGTGTGGATGGGCGCGACCGCGCGGGCGATCAGCAGTCCGGTGATGGCCGTCTTACCGACGGTGATCGCCGCTGTCAGTCCCAGAACTGCCGGCCATTCATCCCGGAGGACCGTGGGATCGATGAGCATGCCGGCGGACGTAAAGAATACGACTGCAAAGACATCGCGCGTAGGGAGCAGTTCGCCCAGTACGCGATGCGACAGATCCGACTCCGAGACCACGATGCCCGCAAGGAAGGCCCCGAGCGCGAGCGACAATCCGGCCTGTTCCGAGGCGAGTGCCGTCCCCATCGCCAGCGCGGCGATCGCGAGGAAGAAGAGCTCTCGCGAGCGTTCCTCGGCGACGCGCGCTAGCACGGCCGGCATCACGCGGAGGCCGATGACGATGACGGCGCCGACGAACGCGGCGGCCTTCAGCCCTGCCAGGGCGACATCCCGCAAGGCGGCCTCGCTCGATCCGCCCTCCGCAAGCGTGCCGAGGACGACGATCAGCACGACCGCCCACAGATCCTGTACGACCGACCATGCCACCGCGATCCGCCCGTGCCCGGTCGCGATGCCGCCGCGTTCGTCGAGCAGCTTCACCAGCACAGCGCTGCTGCTGATTGATGCCGCAGCACCTGCGTAGAGCGCAGGATCGCGGGCAACGCCAAGCGCCATGGCGGCGCCCGCGACGCCGCCCACGACGACAATCGTCTGGAGTGACGCGGCGATGACGGTTCGCATGCCCGCGCGCTGCATGTCCGCGAGATCGAGTTGCACGCCGATGGCGAACAGCAGCAGCACCACGCCCACGTCAGCGACCACGCGCAGACCTTCTGCGTCTCCGGCGAAACCAGGCGTGAACGGCGAGATGACAAGTCCAGCGAGGATGTAACCCGCGATCGTTGGCAATCCGATGCGTGTTGCCAGCCAGCCGCCTGCGAAGGCGACCCCAAGAGCGACCGTAACATCGAGCAGAATCGAGGTTTCGTGCTCCATGGCCCAGTGTATCTGCTACGCCAGCGCAGCCTGCGCGTCGGCGCCGCCGGCGATGGAGGCGCGGTGACGGACGTAGTACAGCAGCCCTAACGCGCAGCCGAACATGCAGACTGATGCATTGATCGCGAGAGCCGTCGATACGCCGAGATGCTCCGCCATGAAGCCGGTCAGGAAGCCGCCGATCGGTGTCGATCCGGCGAACAGGAGCATGTAGAGCGCCATCACGCGGCCGCGCAGGTGATCCGGCGTGGCGAACTGCAACGATGTGTTCGCTGTCGCCGCGAACGCCGTGTTCGCGAGGCCCAAGCAGAAGAGCAACAGCAGCGTCAGTGCGAACCACTGGCTGAGCGCGACCATGAGCAGTAGCGCCGAGAACGCCAAACCGCCCGCAAAGAGCGTCGTCTTCGTCGCAGTGCCGCGCCCGGCGAGCATCAGCGCGGATACCAGCGCGCCCAGGCCGACGGCGGCGGTCATGAAGCCGAGTCCGGCCGATCCGCGTTCCAGCACGTACGTCGACAGCAGCGGCAGCATGACGGTGAAGTTGTAGCCGAAGGTCCCGATGATCGCGACGAGGATGATGATCAGAAGCACCGCCGGCGTGCGAAACGAGAACGCCAGTCCCTCGCGCAGCTGTGCGAGCGGGTTGCCTTCGGATCGTCGCGACGCGACAGCGTGTAGCGCCCGCAGGTCCATCAGCAGCAGGGCGCCAATCGTCGGCACAAAACTGATCGCGTTGAGCAGGAACGCCCACTTTAGCCCGGCTCCGGCGATGAGTAGTCCGCCGATTGCCGGTCCGACGAGTCGTGCGCCGTTGAACATGCCCGAGTTCAGTGCCACCGCGTTGACGAGATCCTCGCGCCCCACCATCTCCACGACGAAGGCCTGCCGCGTCGGCTGCTCGAACGCGTTTGCCACGCCGAGTACGAGCGCGAGCGTATAGACGTGCCAAAGCTCGACGTTGCCGGTCCACACCAGCACGGTGAGCGTCAGGGCTTGCGACATCGCCAGCACCTGCGTGACGAGAATGAAGTTGCGCTTTGGAACGCGGTCGGCGATGACGCCGGCGAACAGCACGAAGATGGTGATCGGCAGGAACTGCAGCATCGTCACGGTGCCGAGCGCGATCTTCGAGTCCGTGATGCGCAGCACGAGAATCGCCTGGGCGATCGTCTGCATCCATGTCCCGCTGAGCGAGATCGACTGTCCGATGTAGTACAGGCGGTAGTTGCGGTTGCGAAACGCGCGGAACGTGTTCGAGAAGGCGGAGGCGGGTGCATCGCTCGTCGTCATCGGGGGCGGCCGCGGGTGAGGCTGCGCAGAAACGATGCCCCTCGTTCCGCCACGCGTCGCCTCCTCGGTGATGTCGTTGGTGCTTGTAAGGCCAGTGTAATGCACGCATCGGGCGCCGCTGTGAACGGAGGCGGGCGCCGCGTCCTGCTGGAGAAGTCTGTCAAAGTTGACGGTAACGTGATGACGCTCAGAATATGCGTGGTATCATTTGATCGGCTCGCGCCGGAATGGAGGATCAAGTGGACTCCGATTACCGCATCGACGTCTCTGAAGTGAACAAGAACATCGACGTTGCCGATGTCATCGCGCTGTACTTTCCGCTGCTGCGGAAGACGCTGCTGATGGACATGCGCACGAACGAGATCGACGGGCCGATGATCAAGGTCGTACCGATGGCGAACACGCCCGAGGAGCGCTTCCAGTCGCTCCTGAAGATGCGGCCGCGCTTTGGACGCCCCGACAGCATCACGATCATCCCGTGGCCGAAGTACGTCCAGAGCATCGCCGACATGGGGATCTGGGATCGCATCGTGCGGCGGTACGCCGACCTCGGATCGCCTTCCTCGGTGCGCGACTGCGACCGCTGTTACCGCGAATTGACCAAGCTCGAGGGCCAGGAGATTCGCCGCGCCATCACGGGCGAGAACTACGAGACGATCTGGGGCGCCCGCGGCGTCGCCGAGGTAGCCGTCATCGGCGATGAGGACGATGACGACGAGGACTTCGACGAGGACGACGACGAAAGCGCCTTCGAAGAAGATTAGGCTCAGCCCCTAACGCTCAAGCGCGTACGCACATACTCGCCTTCCGCCGCTCCTGCGTGGTACCATCGCGCTCAGGCAGGGAGGCGCACATATCACCATGTCGCGTCAGATCGGACGGCCAAACGCAACCTCGCAGGCGCGCCTGCAGCTCCTCCTCGGCGTCCTCGCGATCTGGAACCTGCTCGCATTCCTCCTTGAACTGACGAACACCGGCCCGCTCCAGATCGGCGGCGTCGATGGCGTCCTCGGTGCGCGTGCCTACAGCGGCGCGACGGGTGTGCTCGCGGTGGCCTACCTGTACGCGATCCGCAACCCCCTACGCTATCGGTTCATCGTCTGGATGGCGGCGCTCGAGCAGCTTCTCGCACTCTTCGCCTACGGATTCCACTGGACGGTCGATGATGTGAGTACGGGCGAAGTGCTTCTGCCGGCCGTCATCGCTATCGGCTTGCTCGTTGCGCTGGTGATGCACCTGCCGCGACAAACGGACAGTCTGCAGATATGAGCGAGTCGCCGATCAGACCGCCCATCGAGCAGCCACGGGTTGTGAGCGCCGACAGCACGCTGCGCGTGTTGCTCGCAATCCTGGCGGCGTGGACGTTCTTCGCCGGACTGGCGCTGTTTACTCAGGGCGTCGGATTGCTCTCCTACGGCGACGCTGACCACGCGACGCAGCGCATTCTCGGCGCTCACCTGCTGATCATGGCGCCGATGTACGTGCTGCTCGCATGGCGACCGGTGCAGTACCGCCTTCTGGGCTGGACGCCGTACGCCGGGCAACTCGCGATCGTTCTGCCGACCGGATGGGATCTCGTGACCGGCGACCGAGAGTGGGGCGATGGCGCACTGATCTTCGTCGTGTCCGCGGTCTTCCTGGGGCTGTTGGTGTACATGCGTTTCGGTGCGCACGCGCCCGCCTGGTTCGAGCCGGCTCCGTCAGAAGACGAGGATGCGGGCGAAGATGAGGCCGTGGCTGACGATGACGAGATGTCCGCTGAGGACGAAGCGGCAAGCCGCGCTCGCCGCTACCGGCGCTCCTGATCGAGTAATCGCCGCGTCGCGCGTTCGGCAGCGTCACGAACGAGCGCGGCGGCGTCCCGCATCGCATCCGCCAGCGCCATGCCGGGTGGCATTGCTGATTCTACGACATCGAATGCGTCCGCTGCGGCAATGTAGGCGGGGTCGATGCTTCCCGCGATCACACCGATGCGCTTGCGGTGCGAATGCGCCATCGCCGCGACGCCTGCTGCTGTCTTGCCGTACGCCGTTTGGGCGTCGAGGCGGCCTTCACCGGTGAGCACGATGTCCGCGGCGGCGATGCGGTCGTCGAGTCCGACAGCCTCGGCGACGAGCGCGAATCCCGGCTCGATCGTCGCACCGGCGGCGACGACGAGGCCGGCGCTGAGGCCGCCAGCCGCGCCCGAACCCGCCATGGTCAGCAGTTCGATGCCGCAGTCGCGGGCGACGATCTCGGCGAAGCGATGCAGGGCGGCGTCGAGCACGCGCACATCGTCGTGCGACGCGCCCTTCTGCGGCCCGAAGACCACGGCCGCGCCGGTCGGCCCGCAGAGCGTGTTCGTCACGTCCGTCGCCAGGCGCACGGACACCGCTCGCAGGCGTGCATCGACGCCCGACAGCTCAATGTGATCGAGGAGCGCCAGTGCCGCGCCGCCGGGCCGAAGGTCGTGTCCTGCCGCGTCGACAAGGCGCGCACCAAGCGCCTGCATCGCGCCCGTTCCGGCGTCCACGGTGGCGCTGCCGCCGACGCCGACAATCATCCGTGTGCAGCCGCGATCCAGTGCCGCCCGGATCAACTCCCCCGTCCCGTACGTCGTGGCGACGAGCGGATCACGCTCCGCCTCGGCGAGAAGCACGAGGCCTGATGCTGCTGCCATTTCGATGGCAGCGATGAGGCCGGGAAGCAGCGCCCAGACGGCGGAGACCGGCCGCATCAGCGGACCGTGCACGGCGGTCGTGACGGACTCGCCCCCGGCCGCCGCGATCATCGCTTCGACGAGGCCGGCACCGCCGTCCGACATCGGCACCTGTGTGACGATCGCGTCGGGCGCGGCGCGCCGTGCGCCTTCGGCGATCGCACGGGCGGCTTCGGCGGCGGTGAGGCTGCCCTTGAACTCCTGTGGCGCAACGACAATCTGCATGCCGCAGACTACCTCGGGATATGGCTGCAGGGGGTTGACATGCGCACGCATGTTCTATTATGATCCTGAATATAGAACATGTGTACGACGGAGGTTCGCCATGACTCGTCGCGTCCGCATCCGCACCCTGGTCGTCCCGCGTGCCCGCGCCTGTCCGGATTGCGGTGGGCCGCTCGTTCACGGCGAGGGCTGCGTCATGTGCCCCGTGTGCGGCTTCAGCGCCTGCTCCTGACCGCGCGCCCCTCACCCGCCTCGGCTTCCAGCGATCGATCGGTGCTGTAGAATGGCCTCGATTCGGTAGGGGAGGCGATTGCTTGCCTCCCGGCCGCGGGAGGCTTCGTGAGCGACGACCCGCTCGACCAGATCAACCGTGCCGCTATCACCACGGTCGCCCTGCTGGTTGCATTCGGCGCGTTGCTGCTCGTGTTGCTAACGTGGGGCGCCGCCGACGGCAGCATCGGCCGCGTAGAAGAGTTCGCCGGATATCTCAACGACCACAACACGCGCGCCGCCAAGATGATCCTGTCGCTTGGCGCCGTCGTCGTCGTGCTCCTGATGCTCTCGATCATCATCCTGGAAGTGACGCCATCGCCGACACAGAAGATGCGCGTCCGCAACGTCACATCCGGCGACGTGCAGCTTACGACGACGGAGATCGCGGCGCGCATCGAGCATGAGGCGCAGCAGGTGTCGCACGTCGCGAGCTGCCGCGCTATTGTCTCATCGCGCGGACAGAAGCTCGTCGTCGTGCTGGAGCTGGAAGTCGATGCGGGCGCGGATCTCGCGAAGACCGCGGACGAGGCGTGCCGCCTAGCGCACGAATTGGTAGAACAGCGGATGGGCCTCGTGCTGGCGGAGCGGCCGCGCGCGCGGCTCCACTATCGCGAGTTACGGCTGAAGGATCACGCGTCGCCGGCGGCGACGGGATGGGAGCGCCCGCACATGGGCCAGGGAGCGCATGACCAACGAGGAAGCACCGACACACCTGAAGAAGCGCAAGCCTAAGCTCATCGATCGGCCGGAGCCCGAACAACTCCTCTCGATCCTTGAGGCTGTGCTCTTCGTCGCTGATACGCCGATCGAAATCGCAGCGCTTGCCCGCACGGTCAACGCACCGAAGCAGGAGGTGAGCGACTGCCTCCACGAGCTGGCCGAGAAAATGCACGACCGCGGCGTGCGGCTGCAGCGGAGCGGTGAGCTCGTACAACTCGTGTCAGCGCCGGAGACGGCCGCCTACGTCGAGCGATTCCTGGGGCTGGAACATCCGCCGCTGACGAACGCCTCCCTCGAAACGCTCGCGATCATCGCGTATCGCCAGCCGATGACGCGCGCCGGCATCGAGTCTGTCCGCGGGGTCGATTGCGATGGGCCGATACGGACGCTCGCGGCGCGGGGATTGATCGAGGAAGTGGGTCGTGCGCCCGTTATCGGGCGGCCCGTGCTGTTCGGGACGACCGTGCGCTTCCTCGAATACTTCGGCCTCGAGAAGCCCACCGACTTGCCGCCGCTCCCGCTCGGCGATGTGGAAGAGCCAGAACAGGCGGAAGAAGTCACGATGTGAACGTCGGCGTATTGCGCTTCTCCCTGCGCATTGCCGAGAGCGGGTCGCTGAAGGACAAGCGGCAGGTCGTCCGCAGCGTTATGCAGCGTCTCCGGAACAAATACCAGGTCGCCGTCGCCGAAGTCGATGACAACGATGCGTGGCAGATCGCGACGATCGGCGTCGCCTGCGTCTCGAACACAGCCCGTCATTGTGAGGACGTTCTCAACGAAGTGCTCGCCTACGTCGAGGAGACACGTCTCGATGCCGAGCTGGTGAACGTAGCGATGGATGTGCTGCCGTTCGAGGGCGGGTAGCCTTCGCGTGGGCGACTGATACGGGACGATCCACGGCCGGCTAGCGGAGGATCACACGCCACGATTCACGTGGCTGGGACGGCCGATGACTCCGACGCAACCGCGATCGGTTCCGCGATGAGGTCGTAGGCCAGCGACTGCGTCACGCGCGCGCGTACCATCGTGCCGGGCGCAAAGTCGCCTTCGAGCAGCACAAGGCCATCGACCTCTGGCGCATCGCGATACGAGCGGCCGATGACGAGGCCCGCCGCGACATCATCGCGCCGCGACGTCGATGCGGACTCCACGAGCACGTCGATCTCCCGGCCGACCATGGCCCGGTTGCGGATGATCGAGACCTGCTGCGCGACCTCCATGAGTTGGCGCTGGCGGCGCTTCTTGATGCGTTCCGGCACGGGGTTCGGCTCGTGGGCGGCGGGCGACTCTGACTGCGGCGAGAACGTGAAGCAGCCGACGTGGTCGAACGCGGCCTCGCGCACGAACGCCAACAGTTCCATGAACTCGTCCTCGGTCTCGCCCGGATATCCGACGATGAATGTCGTGCGGATAGCGATGTCCGGCATGGCGTCACGGAGCGTGTCGAGCATCTCCCGCACCATGCGCGTGTTGCTCGGTCGCTTCATGCGGCGCAGCATGCTCTCGGCGCCGTGCTGCAGTGGCACATCGATGTATGGGACGACGTTGGGCAGCCGCGCCATCGTTTCGGCGAGGCGGCGTGTGATGTGGCCCGGGTAGGCGTACATGATGCGGAGCCATGGCACCTCCGGCACCGCATCCGACAGGCGTTCGAGCAACTCCGGCAATCCATCGCGAAGACCGAGGTCGCGGCCGTAGTCGGTGCTGTCCTGGGCGACGAGCACGATCTCGCGCACCCCCTCCGCCGCCAGCCGCTGCGCCTCGATGATAATCTCGTCGGCCGGCGTGCTGTGCAGCTTCCCCTTCATCTTGGGGATGATGCAGAAGGTGCAGGGAGCGTTGCAGCCATCGGAGATCTTCAGGTACGCGCTCGGCCGGACACGTCTGGTGGTCTCCGGGATGTCGAACCGCTGGGCGTCGAGAACAATGGGCTCGACGGTTCGGGCGTAGGCGCCGATGCCGGTCCAGTCTTCGGCCCCGAACACGGCATCGATCTCGGGCACCTCGGCTCGCAGTTCCTCGCCGTGGAGCGCCGTCAGGCAGCCGGCGACGACAAGTCGCTGCCCGTGCCGCTTCGCCGCGGCTAGCTCCGTGATGGTGTTGACCGACTCCTCCTTCGAGGCGTCGATGAAGCCGCAGGTGTTGACGATGATGACGTCGGCGGCGTCGGTGGCCGGCACTTCTGTGTGGGTGCCATCGCCCAGAACGCGGGCGATGCGCTCACTATCCGCGACGTTCTTCGCGCAGCCGAGTGTGACGATGTGGTATCGCATGGGTCGTTCAGGGTAGCGGATCTGGTCTTTTTGGGTTGGGTGTTGGAGGTTGGACGGGCGCCGTGCCGTGTTTTGTGCTTCTTCCGCCGTCAGCGGGGGACGACGAGCGTGACGCTGGTCGTGTTCGTGGCGTTGGTGCCTGCCGAGGGGTCCTGCGAAGCGACCACGCCCGGTGTGCCGTTGGCCGCGTCCGTTTCGACGACGACATACGGGATGTCGGCGGTGGCGAGCGCGGAGAGCGCGTCATCGAGGCGGACGCCGGAGAGGTCGGGCACGATGCCCTTGATGATCGTGCCCACCGGCCGGCCGAGCGCTGATTGCGGGCCGCCGCCCTGACCCTCGGGCTGGGCTGTGGCGCTCGGCGAGATGACGGTGGGGTTGTCGCCACCGCCTCCTTGCGTCACGAAGTAGACGCCACCGGCGATGATGAGCAGCACAACGACGATGCCAGCCAGTCCCCAGTTCATCGACCCGGTCGCCGGAGCAGAACGTATCTCCGGCAACGGCTGAATGACCGGTTCTTCCTGCGCCTGGAACTGTCGCATGAGCGCCTGCGGATCGAGCGACAGGTACTGGGCATAGGTGCGAAGAAAGGCGCGGCTGTAGACAGGCGCCGGGAAGATTTTCCAGTCCTCGCGCTCGAGCGCATCGAGGTAGCGCTTGGAGATGCGGGTATCCCGTTCGCAGTCCTCGAGCGTGAGTCCACGCGCGATCCGTGCGTTCGAGAATGTCTTGCCGAGATTGGTGCTGAATTCGGGCATGGTTGCTCGCTTGTCGTGCCCGCTGATTGAGGCTACATCGGAGCGTACCGGAGGGCATGCGGCGGGTCAATCGAAGGCACGCAAACCGCTTGACACGGTGGCGTATGATTGGGGGGCAATGCGACCTCAGGAACACGACTCGGCGGCAGCGCACGGGCCCCGGCGCGGCGAACGAGGCTTTGCCTCGAAGCTGGGTCTGCTGGCGTTCGTCGCAATGGCCGTTGCGCTCCTCCCCATCATCATGCGGGCGCCCGGGCCTTCGGGCGCCGCGAATGGCTGGACCTCGGTCGCAAGTCTGAATCAATCGCGAAGCGGCCACACCGCCACCACGCTGGATAATGGCCGGGTCCTAGTAGTGGGCGGCTTCGGTCCGGCTATCCCGCCGGCCGTCACGGTCACCTTGCGCGCCACGCCAGAAGTCTATGACCCGGTGGCCAACACCTGGACGGTTCTGCCCGCGATGACGCATCCTCGTTTGTCGCACACTGCCGTCAAATTGAACGATGGCCGTGTGTTCGTCGTCGGTGGATACGCTGCAGGAAGCAATGTGCGCTCCGCCGAACTCTACAACCCCGTCGCCGGAGCGTGGGCCGGCGCTGGCGAGCCCGCGAACCTCGACTGGACCATCGACCGGGGCGTGCTCCTTACGGACGGGGATGTATTCGTCGTCGGGCAGCGGCTGTTGCCGCCGCAGTTCCCCGGTGGCGGGCAGCAAATCGTCGGCGGATCGGCCATCTATGACCCCGACACCAACACTTGGACCGCGGGTCCCGACGTGCCGGTGAGTTCCGCCGTTCTGGCGACGCTGAGCGCCGGCTCCGTGTTGCTGACCGGCTGGGGCGCCGAGAACGCCGCGCTTTACGTCCCCCCGGGCAGCGTCGACGCGACGCCCGAGATGCCGGCCATGCGCGACGGCCACACGATGACCGGACTGCCTGACGGGCGGGTGCTCGTCACCGGCAACGATCAGCCGTCGTACCTGTACGTGCCGGCGACACAAGCGTTCACGGCGGCGCCCGCCATTCCGGACGCTCGCACGATGTACACGGCGACGCAGCTGTACAACGGTCTCGTGCTTGTGACGGGCGGACATGGCCCGTCCGTCGGAGGCCAGCCCTGGACGGTATACGCCTCGGGTGCCGTGTTCGATTGGAACGCCGGCACGTGGTCACCCATCGGTTCTATGTCGATCACGCGGTACCGGCATGCCGCGGCGGCGCTCTTCGACGGTCGCATACTGATCTCCGGAGGTAACGAGTCCGACAGCGCCATTTCGGCGGCGGCCGAGGTCTTCGATCCGGCCGCCGCGCCGACGCCGGTCCCGACATCCACGCCGGCGAGCGGCGGCACGCAGCCTCCAGCCACGTACACACACACGCCCACGCCGGCGATCATCGAAGCGACGGCGACGTTCACCGCGACGCCCGGCGGGCCGACATCGACGTTCACGCCGACGCCCGACCCGAACGTCACGCCGCCGCCTACGCCCACGTTCACGCCGACTCCTGACCCGAATGTTACGCCGCCGCCGACGCCCACGTTCTCGCCCACGGGCACGCCGTCGTCGCTGCCGGACTTGGTCATCACGAGTATCAGGATCGAGTTGCAGACCGGCGGATCGTGCGCCTTCACGACAACAGCGCTGGGCACCACAGTCGTCGTGAGAAACAACGGTTCCGCCGCAGCCGGCCCGTTCACGGTGAGCATCAACGGCACGTTGGTGAATGTACCCGGCTTGTTGGGCGGCGTATCAACGACGCTCTGGATTTCTGGTTATCAGATGACGGCGAACGTCACGGTGGATTCCACGAACGCCGTCGCCGAATCGAACGAGAGCAACAACACGGCGTCGCAGCTCGTTCCCATTCCGACGCTGCCGCCGACATGCACGCCGACCGCGACGAGCACAAGCACGCCGACGCCCACCGCGACGCCAACGGCTACGCCCGCACCGTGCCTCATCGATCCGGGAGGCGTGAACTCCGATGCCTACGTCTGGCAGCAGCCCGGCAAGTCATACAACGACGTCACACGTGCATCCTCCGACTCCAACCCGGACGCGTGCGACGATGACGACGACAACGACGGCTTGGGGGACTCGTTCGAGATTACCGGCCCGCCATGCCTCAACGCGACTGGCCCCACCGATCCCCTGAAGAGCGACACCGATGGCGACCGCTTCCTCGATGGGGCGGAATGCTTCATTCCCGGCGGCAATCCCAACGACGCGGCGGTATTTCCGTCACAGGCCGGTTGTGGTGATGCGGTGGACGCCGACGGCGATGGCGTGTTGATGTATCGCGAGCGCTGCTACTACTCCACGTCGGATAGCGACACCGACACGGACGGCGACGGCTGCAGCGATGGCCGCGAAGTCGCCTCGATCAACGGCGACCAAACGGTGAATGCGATTGATCTGAGTCAGGTCGCGCAGGCGTTCGGGACCTACTCCAGCGTGCCAGGGCCGTGGCCGGCGCACTTGGTCAACTTCGACATCAACAAGGACGGCGCGATCGGCGCGATCGACCTGAGCCTAATCGCGCAGCGCTTCGGGGCGTGCTGAACAGGCGGCAGCCTTGACGTGCCATAATGCCGTTGGTACGCTCACTCCAACTCCGCCCGCTCGGCGGAGTGTTCGTTATCGGAGCAATATGACCCTCCTTAACATGGCGATGCCTCTGCCCCGGGAGAGCCGGGGCGCCCGCATGGGATAGCGCCATCCCTTTCGTCCGCGCGCGTCTCGTCACAGAGACTGCCGCCCGGACGCCGCAGCCCGCATCGCGCGGGCAGGAGGAGTCGCCGGTATGCCCTTCGCCAAGGCACTGCGCTGCAGAGAATGCAGCCGCGAATATCCACTCGAACCGTCCCACGTGTGTGAGTTCTGCTTCGGTCCGCTCGAAGTCGTATACGACTACGAGGCGATGCACCGGAACGTGACGCGCGAAAGCATCGAGCGTGGCCCGGCGTCGATGTGGCGCTATGCGCCGTTCTTGCCGGCCGATCCGGAGTACGCGGTCGACATCAACGCCGGCTTCACGCCGCTGATCCGCGCGAAGAACCTCGGCGAACACCTGGGGCTCAAGAACCTCTATCTCAAGAACGACTGCGCCAACCCGACGTGGTCGTTCAAGGATCGTGTCGTCACCGTGGCGGCAACGAAGGCGCGAGAGTTCGGATTCACGACGCTGGCCTGCGCTTCCACCGGCAACCTGGCGAACAGCGTCTCCGCGCACGCCGCCAGCGCCGGCCTCGAGGCGTACGTCTTCATCCCAAGCGATCTCGAGCGCGGCAAGATCGTCGGATCGAGCGTCTACGGCGCGACGCTCGTCGCTGTCGATGGCAACTACGACGACGTCAACCGTCTCTGTTCGGAGCTCGCGGACAAGTACCGCTGGGCCTTCGTCAACATCAACATGCGGCCGTATTACGCCGAAGGCTCGAAGACGCTTGGCTACGAGGTCGCGGAGCAGCTCGGCTGGCGCGCCCCCGAGCACGTCGTCGCGCCGATGGCGTCAGGGTCGCTGTACGTGAAGATCTGGAAGGGTCTGCAAGAACTGGCGCGGCTCTGGCTGATCGATAGCGTGCAGACGAAGATGTCGGGCGCCCAGGCGCGCGGCTGCTCGCCGATCGTGACGGCGTATGAGGCCGGCACGACGAATATCCGCCCGGTGCGGCCGAAGACGATCGCAAAGTCGCTCGCCATCGGCAACCCGGCGGATGGCTATTACGCGCTGAAGGTGATGGAGGAGTCCGGCGGCTTCGGCGTCGCGGCGGAGGACGAGGAGATCGTCGCCGGCATCAAGCTGCTCGCCGAGTCGGAGGGCATCTTCGCCGAGACAGCGGGCGGCGTCGTGACGGCCGGACTGCAGAAGCTCGCGCGCGCCGGAAAGATCCAGCCCGACGAGCTGACCGTCGCCTACATCACGGGCTCCGGCTTGAAGACGCAGGAGGCGATCGAGTCAGCGCTCGAGCTGCCCCTCCACATCGATCCGACGATGGCCTCGTTCGAGCAGGCGCTCGGGCAGCGCCAGGGAGCGGCCGCGGCGCAGTAGTCGAGCGAAGGACACTTGGGGCCGGGTGCCCCAGCGACCAGTGACCAGCGACGAAGGGACCACCATATGGCCAAGCAACGCGTCAAATTCACATTTCCACAGGAGCTGATCACGCTGCCGATCATCTTCGAACTCGGCAAGCAATTCAGCATCGTCA
>JANPBN010000004.1:0-6643 GCA_031430415.1 Dehalococcoidia bacterium | reverse complement strand
GCAGCGCGTGGCTACGGCGTATTGCTCGTCGATACCCGTGGGCATGGCGAGAGCGAAGGCACGACGAATGCAGTCGGTTGGGGCGCATGGCCCGATGTCGAGGCGGCCGCAGCCTTCCTGGACTCACGGCCAGACGTCCAGCATGGGCGCGTCGGCGTCCTCGGTATCTCGATGGGTGCCGAGATCGGCCTCGATGCGGCTTCACATGTCGACACGCTGCGCGTAGTCGTCGCCGATGGCGCTGGCATTCGAAGCCTCAACGAGCTGCAATCCCTCCCCCTGACGTGGCGACGCGCGATTCAGTACCCGAACGTCGCGCTTGTGAGTGCAGTGACGGCAATGTTGTCCGGCACGTCGATGCCGCCCGCTCTGGAGGACCGCGTTGGGCTCATCGAGACGCCAACGCTCCTTATCTCATCGAACGTTACCGAGGAGCGTGACAGCAATCGTATCTGGCACGCGCGGATGAGCGCATCCGCCGAACTCTGGGAGCTCCCGGACACCGGCCACACAGCTGGCCTCCGGACGCACCCGCAGGAGTACGAGGCGCGCGTGATGGGGTTCCTGGATGCCTACCTGCTGAACTAACAAGCCCGCCAGACGCTTACAGCGGCACCCGCGCGACAACGCGGGTGCCGCTGCCCGGCGTGCTCTCGACCACCACCGTGCCGCCAAGCTTGGCCGCTCGCTCCGGCATCGACCGCAGACCAACGTGCCCCGGGAACTGCCCCGTTGCATCGAATCCCCTGCCGTCGTCGCGCACGGTGAGAACCAGCGCCGCGACGTCTCGCTCGAGTCGCACTTCGACGCGCTGGGCCTGTGCGTGTTTCACAACGTTATGTAACGCTTCCTGCGCGATTCGGTATAGCGCTTCTTTCACGTCGAGTGCGCAGTCCGGCTCGTCACCCAGCGCGGTGACCACATCGAGCTTGTAGCGCGCCCGCGTAGACGCCGCCTGCTTTTCGATCGCGGCAACGACACCCTCGAGCTCCAGCGACTCCGGCCGCAACTCGAAAATCAGCGCCCGCATCTCCGCAAGCCCCGCCTCGGCCAGCGACATCACGTAGTCGATCGGCTCCGCGGCGTTCTGCGGGTCGTCCCCAAGCCGGAGTCGCGCCGTGCGCGTCCCCAGCGCGATGCCGTACAGCGCCTGCGACACCGAGTCGTGAAGCTCGCGCGCCAATCGCTGTCGCTCCTCGAGCGACGCCGCCTGTTGCGCGCGCTCGAAGAGCTCGGCGTTCTGAATCGCCACCGCCGCTCGGTCGGCAAGCGCCGCGTACAGTCGTAGTTCATCTCCGGCGACGGCGTGGCGCTGTGTGAATCCCACGCCGAACGCGCCGAGCATGCGCGATCCGAGATGAACGGGCAGCGACACGTGCGACACGATGCCCTCTCTCGCAAAGGTACGGGCGATCGCCTCCGGCGTCACGCTCACGTCGTCCAGCACTTGCGGCTTCGCCTCGTCGCCATCTGGTTCCACGTGAGGGATCGTCGCCATATGTTCGTTCATCGAACGCAGCGTCACGGCATCATAGTTTCGCGCCGCCCGCACCACGTCGATGTTGCCTTCGTGGAGGAGCACGAGGCTCTTGTCCGCGCCAAGCACATCAACGGCCACATCGACGAGCGATTGGAGGACCGAATCAAGATTCAATGAGCCGAACAGTTCGGCATCTGCGCGAAGCAGAGCGTCCATGTCGCGCGCCTGCCGCTGCGTCTGTCCAAAGAGCTGGGCGTTGGCGATTGCCACGGCCGCCTGATCCGCCACGGCCCGCGCGAGCATCAGGCCCTCTGCTGTGAATCGCGCCGGCTGGCTGTGCGAGAACGCAAGAAACCCAATGCTGACCTCGCGCACGACCAGCGGAACCGCTGCCCACGCGTGGATCCACGCGACGTCCGAGTCGTCCACCTTCCCCCCGCGCAGATCCTGGTACGCGCGCGCCAACTCGGAGGCGCCACGGATGTCATCGATCACCGCGACCTCGCCGCGTGACAACAGGTCCCAGATCGGCGCCGATGCTGTGATTGGTAGCGACAACCCCTGCGCCGGAGGCGCAGGTGCAAAGGCAGGTCGCCTCACCGCGATCTGACGAAGCTCGGATCCCTCTCGGAGCACAACGGCCGCGCCCTCGTAGTCCACCAGCGACCGTAGCTGATCCAGGATCACATCGAAGAGCGGCGCAAGTTCGATCGTCGACGCGATGCTCTGTGACACATCGAGCAGCGTTCCCAGTTCCCGTGTCCGGTCCTCCACGCGCTGCTCAAGCACACGCTCGGACTCACGCAGCTGTTCGACCATCGTGTTGAACGTCACGCCGAGCTCCGTTAGCTCGTCGCCCGCTTGAGCCACCGGCACCCGAGCCCCCAGGTCGCCGGCGCCGACAGCCCGCGCCGCCGCGACCAGCAAGTTGATGGGCTTGATGACGGCATTCCGGTTTAGGATCGCCGCGCCTGCCATTCCCAAGGCAAATAGCACGGCCATCGAGGCCAACATCACCTGGACCGTGCGCGTCCCCTCATCGTCGATGCCGGAGCTGATCGACGCGGCCGCCGCCGTAATATCGGACACCGGCGCCGCAACGGCGAAGGTGCCGCCCAATCCAGGCACCGTGCTGTAGGCGATGTAGTAATCTTCGCCGTCCAACTGTAGCTTCGCGTCGGCTGTTGGTGCGCCGGGCGAGAGGGATCGCATCGCGTCCAGCACCTGAGCGAACGCCGGGTTGGTACCAGCCTCGGTGTTCAATAGCGGGAAGGAGCGTCCCTCCAGCAGCGTGCCACTCCGATCCACATAGAATGCGAATGACCGCGGCGTCGGCCTGACGCCGTTGATCTGCGCGAACACATTGCTCATCGCGACGTCGACTTCCATCGAGCCGCGAAACGACTGGCCGTCGTATACCGGGGTGCGTGCCGTGACAATCAGCCCCTGCCCCGCGCCATCCTCGTACGGCGCGGTCCAGATCGTGCGCCGCTCAGGATTCACATCGGGACCAATGCCAGCCATCCGCTGGCTGAAATCTTCATCGCTCGGCAGTCGGTTCTGGATGCCAACGGGCGGGTAGTATCGCGTGACGCCGTTAACGCTGAGGAAGACGATGGCAATCGGATCTAAATTGCGCCCGCCGACCTGTCCATCAAATCCCTGCAGAAGCACCGGAAAGATAGTCTCGAGCGCTGAAGAGAAAGCGATATCGTCTCGTACGGGCCCGTCCTCGGTGGGAGCACCGCGGATCACGACGAGGTCGGCGACGCGCTCTGGGTTCGGATCATACCGGTGGCCAGCGTCCGATGTCGCGAACTCGACCGTTGGAGGGGACTCCCTGCCTTCGTCTCGTGCCCTCGATTCCACGTAAATCGACGCGCGCTGTCCGATCTCCGCCACCGCCTCAAACAAGAGGCCGCCTTGCTCGGCCACACCCCCCGCGACGGCTTGTAGCGCCAGGCTGCCGCCCTGTTCCAGGGCTTCATTACTGCGGGCGTCTGCATTATCCCGCGTGCGGTTGAAGCCGTAGACGATGATCGCTGAAGTGGCCGCCGCCAGGAGCAACAGAAACGCCAGCAGCGACAGGTTGAGCTTCGCGCCGAGAGACAGGGGTCGCGGGCGCATTACGAGGTCTTGAGCGGCGCCAGGCCGATCTGCGCCGCGTGAAGCGCGGCCTGCGTGCGGCTCTGGACGCCCAGCTTCATGAGGATGTTACTGACGTGCGTCTTCACCGTCTGCTCGCCGATGGTCAGCGCCAGCGCGATCTCTTTGTTTGCCTTGCCGCCGGCCAGGAGCCGAAGCACATCGATCTCCCGTTCCGTGAGTGACTGCGGGCTCTCGGGCGCTCGCACTTCGCGCATGAGTCGCGCCGCCGCCCGGGGCGTGAGGTGCACCTGCCCCGCGGCCGCCGCCTTGATCGCGGTGCGGAGTTCCTCCGGATCGGCGTCCTTGAGCAGATAGCCGATCGCTCCGGCCTTCACCGCGCCAATAACCGCATCGTCCTCGAGCACGCTCGTCAGTGCGATGACCTCCGTGTCGGGCAACTCCCGGCGGATCTGTGCTGTCGCGGCGATCCCGTCCATCACGGGCATCAGCATGTCCATCAGCACGACGTCGGGCTTCAGTTCGTGTGCGCGCTGCACCGACTCCTCGCCGTTCGCGGCCTCGCCGACCACCTCGATGTCAGCGTCGTCGGAGAGGAACATGCGCAACCCCTGCCGCACGACGAGATGGTCATCGGTGATAAGGATGCGTATCGTCATAGAACAGCGCTCCTCTCCGGGGCGTTCGCGGCCCACGCAGATTGCTCACTATACGCCCAAGGCGCCATTCCGTCTGCCGCCGTCCCTCTTGCCCGAATCGGGTGGCGCCTCCCTCGTTTGGGGGAACCTTGCCCTCGCCCGCAGGTGCCCCCATCCTCCCCTCCCTCGCGCGATTCGAAATTCCCGGCACGCCACGATACTGACCTCGTGATGAACACGATTCGTTTACTCCTCGTCGACGACGAGCCTCACGTGAGGCGCGGCCTGCGGATGCGCCTCGAGATGGAGCCCGACTTCCGGATCGTCGGCGAAGCCGGTGATGGCAGGGCGGCTCTCGCCGCAGTGGCGGACACGCACCCTGACATTGTGCTCATGGACATTGACATGCCCGGCAACGACGGCATCTGCACCACCGCCGAGCTGTTGCGCGTCGAACCAGCTTGCGCCGTCGTCATCGTCAGCATGCACGACGACCAGGCCCGAAGGGCACGCGCCCTTGCCGCCGGCGCAGTTGCCTTCGTCGGCAAGCATGAGATCGATACGGCTCTGACAGACGCCATTCGCACGGCGGCTGCCCAGCTCCAGAAGATGCGCCCACTATGCAACCCGATCGGCGGAACGAACGCCGGTGGGAGCGATTCAACCGACAGGGAGGGACCGAGATGACCAGCATGATCGACGAACTCATCATCGAGCTGCGCTTCCGCGAGCCGGCTGAGCGCGCAGCGACCGAAGCACTACGGCGCACCCAAAAAGGAGGGCTCGAACGCAACACCAAATAGCCCCGCTCGGGGCGCTCACCCACATCGAGACATCAAGACAAAAGGAGAACTTCACAACATGGCTATCGCATTCCGTCCCACTCGTCACCGGCCCGGCGTCGAAACGGCGCCTCAAGCTGGGCGCGGCGCGTCCAGCGCGATCATCGAGGTAACGAACGTCGTCAAGACATACGAAAGCGGCAACGTGCAGGTCCAGGCGCTCAAGGGCGTCTCCCTCAGCGTTGCGGCAGGCGAAATGGTCGCCATCATGGGCCCCTCCGGTTGTGGCAAGACGACACTGCTCAACTGCCTGAGCGGCCTCGATGACATCGATGACGGCATCATCCGCGTCGATGGCACCGACCTCGCCACCATGAACGACCGCGAGAAGACGTCCTACCGGGCGCGCAACATGGGCTTCATCTTCCAGACCTACAACCTGCTGCCGGTGCTCTCCGCCGTCGAGAACGTCGAGCTGCCGCTCGTCGTCTCCGGCTACGGCGCCGGCAAGGCCCGTGAGCGCGCCATCGCGGCGCTCGAGCGCGTGGGTCTCGCCGACAAGGCGCACAGTCGTCCATCCCAGCTATCCGGCGGCCAGCGCCAGCGCGTCACCATCGCCCGCTCGCTCGTCAACGACCCCGCCATCGTCTGGGCCGACGAGCCGACGGGCGCCCTCGACTCGAAGACCGCCAATGACATCGTCACGCTGATGGAGGAACTGAACGCCGAGAAGGGTCAGACCTTCGTCCTCGTGACACACGATGCAAGCATCGGCAAGCGGTGCCACCGCCTGGTACACGTCAGCGACGGCGAGATCGTCGGAGAGGAGCGCAACCGTGGATAGCCTGTTTGGCATTTCGATGAACGCAATCATGTTCGGCCTTCTGGCCATTTTCGCGGTCGCTGTGCTCAGCGTCGCATTCGTGGCGGCGACGAACCGTCATATGTTCCTCATGGGACTCCGAAACCTCAAGCGCCGGGGACTTCAGACGGGCCTCGTCGTCGTCGGCCTTATGCTGGCCACACTGATCACGACGGCCGCATTCACGACCGGCGACACCGTCAACTACTCGATCGAGAAGCTGGGCTACGACACGCTCCAGCGTACCGACCTCTCGATCAACTTCCAGGGCGAAGACAGCGCCCAGGCCACCGAGTCGGTGTACGCGGCCGAAGCCGCCGTCGCCGGCCTCGAAGCCCGCTTCGCGAGCGACCCGGACATCGATGGCTTCCTGCCGTTCCTGTTTGAGCCTGCAGCGGTGCTCAACGAGCGCACGGGTCTCAGCGAACCGTCGGTGACCATCGCCGGCTTCGATCCGGCGCGGCTGTCGCGGCTCGGCGGCCTTCGCCTCGTCGCGGGCGGCAAGGCCGACCTCGCCGCGCTCGGAAACCGCGACGTCTTTCTCACGAAGGGTGCGGCGGACGCTCTCGATGCACGTGACGGCGACACCGTTCGCCTGTTCATCGGCGATACGCCCGTGAAGTTTCACGTCGCGGGCATCGTCGAGGACGAACTCGCCTCGTCCGGACTCCAAGGCTTCGGGCTCTTCGGCGCCGCCGGTGCGGCAATGCGGCTCGACGCCGCCCAGCAGCTGACCGGACACGAAGGGCGCGTCAACTTCATCGGCGTCGCGCTC
>JANPBN010000003.1:0-4909 GCA_031430415.1 Dehalococcoidia bacterium | reverse complement strand
CCGCTGCACGACAAGACCGACATCGAGCGCGCGAGCCTCGACCCCATCGACCGGTTCCTGAAGGAGATGGGTGCGAAGGATCCCGAGCACCACGCCAAGGTGACGGTGACGCGCAGTACGCTGCCCGAAGAAACCCAGTTGCTGGTGATCGACTACAAGCGCTGAGGTTCTCCCCCTGCCGGCCGATGATCTCGAGAAGTGATATCATTTTGATATCACATGCCGTTCTCTAGCTGGGGCGGGCACGAGCGGTCACCACGCAAGCGGATCGGGAGAACCAATGGTCAATGGCAAGACACAGCTGCTCGTGCGGGGCATCGATGCGTCCTCGATCCTCGCGCTGAAGGAACGCGCCAAGCGGAACCACCGCTCGTTAGAGGCGGAGGCTCGCACGATCCTCGAGGAGGCCGCGGCGGACAACTCTGCGGCGCGACGCGCCCGTGCGATTGAGATGGCGTCCCGGATCAAGACCGAGATGCGTGGACGCGTTCAGCGAACGAATAGCACCGACATTATCCGCGAACTCCGCGACCGGTGAGCGTCCTCGTCATCGACGCTAGTGTTGCCGCCAAATGGACGTTGCCCGAACCGGACGCCGCAGCCGCTGAAGCACTGCTTCGGATGGGTCACGACTTCATCGCGCCCGCGCTCGTTGCCGCTGAATTGTCGCACGTCTTCGCCAAGAAGGTGCGTTCGCGCGAGATCACGGCAGATGCTGCTCGTGCAGGACTTCGCGTCGCTCTCGAACTGATTCAACTAAAGACGGGCGGCACCGCGGCGCTCGAGGGAGCGCTGGACATCGCTCTCAAGCATCAGTGCAGTGGATACGACGCGACGTATGTCGCGCTGGCGTTGGAGGAGGACTGCCCGTTCGTCACGGCGGATCGCCGCCTGCTGAATGCGCTGCTTCCGGTGTTCCCGGAGACGATGCTGTGGGTCGAGGATGTGCCGGAAACGACCGAAGCGTGACGGCTCGCTACACTACCGGCGTGCGACCACTATCCCGAATCATCCTTGCGCTCATGGTCATCGCTGCGGCTGCCTCCGCGGCGTGCGGCAATGACGGCGGCGGCACGACACCGACGGCGGTCGCGTCCTCGAAGATCACGATGGTGAACGAGACGCCGTGCGTGCTGCACTTTCGCTTCGACAATGGCATCCCCAAGGGGCGCGTACAGCCGGGTACGACGGAGGTCTACGACGATCCGCTGGTTGCCGTGTCACGGTTCGTGAAGTTCGAGTCCACGCGGGCAATTTTTCGGACGTTCGATCTGGCGGCGGTCCGCGCCGACGGTGATCGCATCGTCGTGCGGACGGCGGTCGAGGACGGGACGTGCGTCGAGACCGGGGCGGAGTAGCTCAGGCGGAAACGTAGCCGCGTAGTTCGGCGAATCCCCGCGAATCGGCCGGTCCCATAACCGATTCGAGCGCACCCCAGCGAAACGACGGGCCCTCGAACTCAACGCCCGGAACGAGATCCTTCTTCACCATGTCGACGGCCACTTCGACCATTGCGCTCGGGATCGGAGCGTGCTGCATGACCTCGAGGATCGTGCGGGCAGCGCCGCGCACGGCGTACACGAGGCCATCGCCGAGCACTTCGATCATCACGCGACCATTCGCCTCGATGTTGCGGAGGGTCTTGGTGCGGCGGTCGACGGAGAGGCGGACGGTGCGCGCATCGGTCGCGACGGCCCAGTTCATGATCATCGTGTACGGCCAACCGTCCTCATCGACCGTGGCGACAACGACGATCTTGCCGCCGGAGAGCCAGGCAATGAGTTCGTCGGGCATGCCGCCATCGAGGGGCTGGCTCATGCAGGGCTACTTCCGGCCCTTGGGCTTCGGGGACGAGCCGCCGTTGCGGCCGCGCTTCTTGCGCTCGGCGACGATGTCGGCCGGCTTCCGCGCCGGGCCCTTCTTCGGGGCTGTCTCTTCATCATCACTCAGGCCTTCGAGTTCCGTCTGCTCGCCCTCGGGCTCGACGGGCCTGGCGCCGATGATCGCATTGCCCATATCGATCGTCGCGAGCGACGCGACCTCGTCGCCGACGGCGACGTTGATGACGGTGACGCCCTGCGCCGAGCGGCCGGTCTTGCGAATCGGCTGGACGCCGGTGCGGATGACGATGCCATCGCGGCTAATGACGATCAGCTCCTGCTTGTCGTTGACCGTGCGCGAGCCGATGACCTTGCCGGTCTTGGGCGTGATGGCGTAGTTGCGAATGCCCTGGCCGCCGCGCCCCGTGACGCGATACTCGCCGAACGGCGTTCGCTTGCCGAAGCCCTTCTCGGTGACGGTGAGCAGTTCATGGCCTTCGGTGACGACCTCGAGCGAGACGACGCGGTCTCCCTTGGCGACCTTGATGCCGCGCACGCCGCCGGAGGTACGGGACGCGGAGCGCAGACCCTGCACACTGAAGCGGATCGCCTGTCCGGCCTGAGTGATGAGGACGATCTCGTCGTCCTCGTGGACGAGTTTGGCGGCGATGAACTCGTCGTCCTTGTCGAGATTCATGGCGATCTTGCCGTTGCGGCGGACTTCCTTGAAGTCGGCGAGCGGCGTCTTCTTGACCTCGCCGTGCGCGGTGGCCATGACCATGAAGTCCTTGTCGTAGTCCCGGATCGTGACGAGGGCGGTCACCTGCTCCCCCGGTTCGCTGTCGATGACGTTGACGAGGGGGATGCCCTTTGCCTGGCGCTTCGCATCCGGAAGATCGTAGGCGCGTGACATGAAGACGCGGCCGCGTTCGGTGAAGAACAGGACGTTATCGTGCGTGTCGCAGACGACGAGGCGCCGGACGGCGTCCTCCTCTCGCGTGACCATGCCTGTGATGCCGCGACCGCCGCGGCGCTGCAGGCGGTAGGTCTCGAGCGGCAGGCGCTTCACGTAGCCGCGGTTCGACAACGTAACGACGATCTCCTGGTGCGCGACGAGATCCTCTTCGGAGATCTCATCGACCCCGGAGTTGATGATCGTGGTGCGGCGTTCGTCGCCGTATTCCTTCTTCACTTCCACCATGTCGTCGCGGATGAGGAAGTCAATCTTGCGGGGATTCTGGAGCAGATCTTCGAGATAGGCGATGCGCTTGATCAGCTCCTTGTATTCGTCCTCGATCTTGTCGCGCTCGAGCTTGGCGAGGCGGCGGAGCTGCATGTCGAGCACGGCCTGCGCCTGGCGGTCGCTCATGTTCCAGGGCTTCGCCATCATCTTCTCTTTCGCCTCCTCGGCCGAAGCCGCGGCGCGAATGAGCGCGATGATCTTGTCGATGTCCTTGAGCGCGATCAGGTAGCCGAGCAGCAGGTGCTCGCGGTCGTGCGCCTTTTCGAGCTCGAACTCGGTGCGGCGGCGAATGACCTCGCGGCGGTGATCGATGAAGGCCTCAAGGATCTTCTTGAGGCCCATGGTCTTCGGCTGGCCGTGATCAAGCGCGACCATGTTGACGGCGAACGAGCTCTGCATCGCGGTGTGCTTATAGAGCTGGTTGAGGACGCTGGCGGCCTGGCCATCGCGGCTGAGTTCGATGACGATGCGCATGCCGTGGCGGTCGGACTCGTCGCGCAGGTCGCTGATGCCGACGATCTTGCGATCCTTTACGAGGTCGGCGATCTTCTCGATCAGCGTCGCCTTGTTCACCTGGTACGGCAGCTCGGTGACGATGATCTGCTCGCGGTTGCCGCGCGCCATTTCTTCGATCGTCGCGCGGGCCTGCATGATGATGCGACCGCGACCGTCGGCGTAGGCTTCCTTGATGGCATCACGCATGACGTCGTGGCGCTTGCCCTCGTCATCCATCGTGCTGTCCCGGCGGCGGCGATAGATGAGGCCTGCGGTCGGGAAGTCGGGGCCCTTCACGACCTCGGAGAGTTCTTCGGTCGTCGTTTCGGGCGTCTCGATGAGCAGCGCGACAGCGTCGCAGATCTCACCCAGGTTGTGCGGCGGGATGTTCGTCGCCATGCCGACGGCAATGCCGGACGCGCCGTTCAGCAACAAGTTCGGCGCGCGCGCCGGGAGGACGAGCGGTTCGCGCCGCTGGTCGTCGTACGTGGGGCCCGAGTCGACGGTGTTGGAGTCGATGTCGGCAAGGAGTTCTTCGGTGATCCGCGACATTTTCGCTTCGGTGTAGCGCATGGCGGCCGGCGGGTCGCCATCGACGCTGCCGAAGTTGCCCTGTCCGTGGATCAGGGGGTAGCGGAGCGAGAAGTCCTGCGCCATGCGCGCCATGGCCTCGTACACAGGGCTGTCACCGTGGGGGTGATACTTGCCGAGCACCTCACCGACAATCGCCGCGCTCTTTCGAAAGGCAACGTTCGGGCGCAGGCCCATATCGTGCATGGCGTAGAGGATGCGGCGCTGGACGGGCTTCAGGCCGTCGCGCACATCGGGCAATGCGCGCGAGACGATGACGCTCATGGCGTAGTCGAGATACGACGAGCGCATCTCGTCTTCGATGCCCCTGATGCGGATATTGCCGAAGCCGGAGTCCTGGGTCATGGGATCCTGTCAGCGAGTCGCGCGTAGATGCAGCGCGGCGGTTTCCTGTAGGGCCATTTTACCCGTTTGCCAGCCCTTCGGACAATCGAGCGGGGTAACGGGCGGCGCCCGGTGTCGGACGCCATTCGGGGTTCGGCACGCTGCCGGGAAGGGTCACGGCGACCGGTCCGGACGATCTTTGCGGAGGGCCATCAGGCTACGGTACTCGTCGCGGCTGATCTCGCCGCGGGCGAGGCGCCGCGCGAGTGCGTCTTCGTTCGCGTCACCGCGTCCACGGCCGCGAATCGTCGCGAAGAACGCCCAGATCGAGGCAAGCACGAGCGTCCACATGACGATCATGCCGATCCACATCAGCGCCCACCAGTCGCCCGCAGGATCCATTGCGCCACGCCTCCAGCTCTCACTCCGCAGCCAC
>JANPBN010000002.1:0-17144 GCA_031430415.1 Dehalococcoidia bacterium | reverse complement strand
CGTGCACCCATAGCCGGATCGCCGAACGCCTCAGCGATGATCTGCTCGACCTTCTCGGGATCGAGGAGTTGGATCGCGCCCGTGCATGACCCGCAAGAGACGGCGGCATCGCCGAGCGACTTCGTCTGAAGATCCTTCTCGGGCACCCGCTTCAGAAGCGACAACACCCCGGCGGACTGGCGCAGACTCATGTCCGAGTCGACGGCGCCCCGGTACGCGCCGTAGGCCGACGGCAACCGGAAGATCGCCAGCGGCGAGGCAGCCTGATCGATGAGCGCGGCGCCGACGCGCTGCTGCCGCTCGATGCGGTCGAAATCGCTCGATCCCTCGCGGATGCGGCCGTAGGCGACGGCCTCATAGCCATCGAGCGTGATCGCTCCTTCGGCGAAGTACTGCGGCACGACGTTCACGTCGTCGTCCGAATAGTCGTCCTGCCCGAACGCCCGCGGATTGTCGATGGTGACGCCGCCCATCGCATCGATGAGGCTCTTGGCGTTGTACTGGTCGAAGATGACGTAGTGGTCGACCTTGATGCCCAGATTGTGCTCGATCGTCGCCGCGACCGCGTCGGGCGCGGCGCTCTCGTCCTCCGACGAGTAGTTGTAGACGAAGGCGGTGTTGATGCGATCCTGCGAGTATCCGCCCGCGCCATCCGGGATCGCCATCAGCGCGTCGCGGGGGATGCTGAGGAAGGCGGCCTTGTGGTTGCGGGGGTCAATGCGGAGCAGCAGCACGGTATCGGTGCGACTGGCGCCTGTCTCGCTCGGCCTGCGATCCAGGCCGACGACGAGCACGGTGAACGGCCTGTCCGGCAGGCCAAAGAGGAGCGGCGCCCCACCCGGGAACGGCGCGGAGAGGCGCACGTCGGTCAACGGCACAGCGAACGGCTGGACGAGCGTCACGGCAGCAATGGCGAGGTACGCGAACACGATCAGCGTGATGTTGCGCAGCCAGTGCGACCGGCGGCGGCGCGGCGGCGCGAGCACCACCGGCGGTGAGGCCATCGTTGTGGCGAGGGGTCGCTCGCTCGTGCGCTCGCGAAGTTGTCCGTAGGCTTCTATGTCATCCATGACCGCGATGATCATAGCGGACGTGGCGCGTCGGCATCACGAAGCGATGCCGGGCGCGATACAATCGGCTCATGCGAATCGGTCACGGCGTCGATGTCCACGCGTTCGATGGCGGCCCCATCCGGGAGGCGCAATTACGCCTGGGTGGGGTCGATATCCCCTTTGAGCGGGCGCTGGCCGGACATTCGGATGCCGATGTCGTCCTCCACGCGGTGGTCGATGCCCTGCTCGGAGCGGCCGCGCTCGGCGATATCGGCGGCATGTTCCCTTCGTCCGACGAGCGGTGGCGCGACGCGGATAGCCGGGATTTCCTGCTCCTGGCGTACCGCCGCGTGCTTGACGCCGGCTTCAGTGTGTCGAATCTCGATGTCACGATCGTGGCCGAGCGCCCAAAGCTCGCGCCACACACGGAGGCTATCCGTGAATCGCTGCGGAGGGCGTTGTCGGTCGACCTCGGCGCCGTCTCCGTCAAAGCCAAAACGACCGATGCGCTGGGATTCACCGGGCGGGGCGAGGGCATTGCCGCGTTCGCGGTGGTGTTGTTACAGTAATCAGGTCAGAATCATCCACGAGGCCCACGGGCCACGAAGGCTACGGCCAAAGGCTACGGCCACGGATTCGAGTGCATCATGGCTCCCTCCGACTACGCCCGCTGCTGTTGTTCCGAGGGGTGCGCCCGCTAGAGGCCGCCCCGTATTCAGCCGACAACAGATCCGAAGCTGCGAGGAGACGCCGTCCTCATGTCTGTACTCTCGAACATCAAGCGCGACATCGACGCCATCCGCGAGCGGGATCCGGCGGCAAAGAGCGCTGCCGAGGTCGTATTGGCATATCCGGGCTTCCACGCGCGCCAACTGCACCGCCTCGCCCACACGCTCCACGAACGACACGTACCTGTGCTCCCGCGGGTGATCTCGAACGTCAGCCGTTTCGCGACGGGCATTGAGATACACCCGGGCGCCATCATCGGCTCCGGGCTCTTCATCGACCACGGCATGGGCGTCGTGATCGGCGAGACAGCCGAGATCGGCGACGATTGCCACATCCTGCAGGGTGTCACGCTCGGCGGCACGAGCCTGCACCGCACGAAGCGGCACCCCACGCTGGGCAACCGCGTGGTCGTGGGCGCCGGGGCGAAGCTGATCGGCGCCATCGTGGTCGGCGACAACGCACGTATCGGGGCAGGCTCTGTCGTCGTGACGAATGTGCCGCCGAATGCGACCGTGGTCGGTGTGCCGGGGCACGTCGTCTCGTTCCACGACCCGGGCGGGGACACGATCACAAAGCTGCCGGATCCCGAATGGGATCGCATCGATGCGCTGGAGCGGCACATCGAGCGACTTGACCGCCGCCTGAGGAGCCTGCAGGACAAGCTCGAGTCGCTGGGCGAATCCGTCCCGGCACACGGGCCCGACGGCATCGAGCCGGTGCACCTGCACCGGCTGCGCGAGGACGGCGGCGACGACGGCACTCCGCTCGCCAGCCGCGAGGCGATCGGCGGTTGATCCGCTTTACGAACACCCTCACCCGTCAACTCGAGGACTTTGTACCGCAAGGCGAAGCCCGCCTTGGCGAGGCCACCCCCGTGTCGATGTACGTCTGCGGGATCACGCCGTACGACTCGTCCCACATCGGCCACGCTATGAGCTACGTCGTCTTCGATGTCGTGAAGCGCTACCTGACGTGGCGCGGCTATGCCGTGAAGCACGTTCAGAACTTCACCGACATCGATGACCGCATCATCGAACGCGCGAACCGCCTCAAGATCCCGACCGATGAACTCGTCGGTAAGTTCATCGCCCTCTACATGGACGACATGCGGGATCTGAACGTCCTCCCTGCCGATGTCTACCCGCATGCCACCCGCGAAGTGCCTGAGATGATCGAGATCATCAGCGGCCTCATCGACAACGGATACGCCTACCCCGCGTCGTCGACGCTGAGCGAGTGGTCCGATGTGTACTATCGCGTCTCAGCGAAGAGCGACTACGGCGCGCTCTCGCACCGGACGCAGGACTCGCTGCTGGCCGGCGCGCGCGTCGAGCCGGGCGAGCAGAAGGAGAACACGGCGGATTTCGCGCTCTGGAAGGGCGCGAAGGCCGGAGAGCCCTCGTGGGACAGCCCCTGGGGCAAGGGCCGTCCCGGGTGGCACATCGAGTGCTCGGCGATGTCGCTGAAGTATCTCGGCGCCCAGATCGACATCCACGGCGGCGGCGAGGACCTCGTCTTCCCGCACCACGAGAACGAGATCGCGCAGACCGAGGCGTACACGGGGAAAACTCCGTTCGTCCGCACCTGGCTCCACAACGCCTGGGTGAAGATGGGCGAGGAGAAGATGAGCAAGTCGCTCGGGAACTTCATCACGATCCGCGACGGCCTGAACAAGGTCGGGGGCGACGGCCTGCGGCTGTGGATCCTCACATCGCACTACCGGAAGCCGCTCACATTCAGCGAGGACACGCTCGACGCCGCACGCGCGGGCGCTGACCGCCTGCGCACTGCCGCACGCGCCGCGGGGGTGGATGGCGAGGGCGGCATCGATCTGGAGGCGTTCCGCGCGCGGTTCACGACGGCGATGGACGACGACCTGAACACGCCGCAGGCGCTCGCCGTGCTGTTCGACCTGGCGAAGGAGATCAACCGCGCGCGTGACGAAGGACGTGGCATGGCAGCCGCCCAGGCGCTTCTGCTGGAGATCGGCGACGTGCTCGGCCTGCGACTCGAACAGCAGGAGCAGTCGATCGAAGCGGCGCCATTCGTCGATCTGCTCGTGCAGATCCGCACGGAGCTACGCGGGGCCAAACAATGGCAACTGGCCGACCGCGTCCGCGACGGCCTCGTCGCCCTCGACATTACGCTCGAAGACGGCGCCGGCGGCACGAGCTGGAAGCGCGGATAACGGCGGCGGCGCACAGTCTACGCGGCGGTGACCAGCGGCGTCGCAGCGATCGTGGCGGCATCATCCGGGCGGACAGGCTGGCCATCAGCGCTGGGAACAGCTTCGAGCGTTACGAGCGCAAAACGGCATGCCGTCGCGATCGGCGCGTCCGGCGTGCGCCTCCCGGACGCTGCTTCTTCGCCCTGCTGGAAGTATCGTCGCGGGCGATCACGCGCTGCATGAGGCGCCGTGGCGAGATTGACACGGAATCAGCTTTGTTGCCGTTAGATTCGCGCGTTCCTATAATGCCGTGGCGCCAGCGGGTAGGGCCTGTCCACGGGGGCAGGCCACGGAGTAATGGGAACATTTGGCTGCGACTGACCCCACAGCAGGCGTCCGATCGATACTGGTCCCCGTCGACGGCTCGCCCGCCAGCATCGATGCTGTGCTTCTCGCTTGTTCCATCGCGAAAAAGAACAAGGGTAAGGTGTACGCCGTTCACGTCATTGAGGTGAAGCGGTCGCTTCCGCTCGACGCCGAACTGTCCGAGGAAGCGACGACGGGCGAGGACGTGCTGTCACGCGCCGAGAGAGCTGCAACAGAAGCCGACTTCAAGATCGAGGGCGAACTCCTACAGGCACGGGAGGCCGGTCACGCTATCGTCGATGAGGCTATGGAGCGCGGCGTCGATCTGATTCTAATGGGCGCCGAGCACAAAGCGCCGCTCGGCGAGTACAACATGGGCCGCCTTACGCAATACGTGATGAAGGCCGCCCCGTGCAGCGTGTGGCTCTGGCGCCATCCGGTGCGCGAATAGCTCCGGGACCGAACATGAGAGTCGTAATCATGGGCTGCGGACGCGTCGGCGCCGCACTCGCCGGCGAGTTGAGCCGCGAAGGCCACGAGGTGTTCATCCTCGACACGGATGAAGCGGCGTTCCGCTTCCTGCCGGACGACTTCATCGGCCAGACGTTCGTCGGCAACGGCATCGATCTCGACGTGCTGCGGCGGATCGGCATCGCGAAGGCGGATGTGTTTGTCAGCGCGACGCGGGGCGACAACCGCAACGTCATGGCAGCCCAGATCGCCAAGTACATCTTCGGCGTCAAGGTCGTCGCCAGCCGCGTGTTCGATCCACTGCGCGAGGAGATGTACCGAAACATGGGCCTCCGCACGATCAACCCGACACGCGTGCAGGCGAAGCGCCTGAAGCGCGTCATCGATGCAAAGTCGGACGAAGAAGCGAACGAGATCGTCCTCCATTTCATGGAACAGGACGGGATGTAGCCCATGTACATCATCGTCGTTGGCGGCGGTAAGGTTGGTTTCCACCTGGCGCAGGAGTTGGTGGAGGCGAACCACGAGGTGCTCGTCATCGAGCAGGACGCTGCGAAGGCCAAGGAGATCGTCGACGAACTCGGCGACATCGTCATGGAGGGCGACGGCTGCGAGGCCACGGTCCTCGACAAGGCCGGGACAGCGCGCGCCGACATGCTCCTCGCGGTGACCGGAGATGACGAGGACAACCTGGTCTCGTGCCAGGTCGCGAAGCAGCGCTTCAATGTCGCGCGCACGGTAGCGCGTATCAACAACCCCAAGAACGAAGAGATCTTCCGCAAGCTCGAAGTCGACATCACGGTCAGCGCGACGTCGGCGATCATGGCGCACATCGAGCAAGAGCTGCCGACGCACCAGATGATCCCGCTGATGCGCCTCAAGGGAAGCGGCTTTGTGATCGTCGAGATGAAGATCCCGGAGACATCTCGCATCGCGAACCGGCCGATTCGCGAGGTGCTCCTGCCGTACCAATCGCTCATCATCCTCCTCGTCGGCGAGGACGGACAACCGAAGGCGCCGTCGGCAGACACCATCATCCATGTTGGTGACGAGGTTGTCGCGGTCACACTCCACGAGAGCGAAGACGCGCTCCGCGAGGCGCTGGTTATGCCCGCGGGACCGCGCAGCTTCTGATGCCGAGCGGCGACCAACGCGGCGACCAACGGCTGGCCTACTTCGGCCCGGCCGGTACCAACACCGAGGTCGCGGGCATCCGGTTTGATCCGGCCGCCGACCGCGTGCCGTATCCGACGATCATCGCCGTCGTGCGAGCCGTGCAGTCGGGGCTCATCGGGCGCGGCATCGTCCCCATCGAGAACAGCCTCCAGGGCACAGTCACCGATACCGTCGATGCCCTGATCGAGTACGACGACATAGCCGTGTGCGCCGAGGTCGTGCTGCCCATTGCGCACTGCCTGATGGTGCGGCCGGGCACGCGGCGCGAGGCGATCGACGTCATCTACTCGCACCCACAATCGCTGGGCCAGTGCAGACGCTACCTGGAGTCGCACTTCGCCGGCATCCGCACCGAGGCCGCGCTCTCCAACGCGACCGCGGTCGAGATAGCGATGCGAACGGCCGGCGCCGCCGCGATCGGGCCCAGCCGGGCGGCCGAGCTGTATGGCGCCGCGATCCTCGAGGAGGGCATCGAGGATTCGAAGGCGAACAAGACCCGCTTCGTCGTACTCGGCAGTGAATCCGCCGCGCCAACCGGAGACGACAAGACATCGCTGGCATTCGCCGTGGCGCACGACCGCCCGGGCACACTCGTGAGCGTGCTGCACGAGTTCTCCGACCGCACGATCAACATGACCAAAATCGAATCGCGGCCCTTCGGCACAGACCTCGGCGTATACATCTTCCTCATCGACATCGCGGGGCACCGCGACGACCCGATGGTCGCCCAGGCGTTGGCCGCCGTGAAGGAGCAGTCGGAGATGTTCAAGGTCTTCGGCTCCTACCCCGCATGGCGCGACACCGAACCCGAGCCGGAGAGCGAGCCCCAAGCCTAGCCCGCCGCCCATTCGACCGTTACGATTGGCTCTCCGAGACATTCTCTCCGAGACATCAATGCAGGGGGAACGCACGGATGGGCGCTGCGGCGGCGCTGGCATCGTCGGCGCTGTGGGCGCTCACCAGCGTGATGCTGGCCTCGCAGGCGGGGCGCATACCGCCGCTCCTCATGTCCGCCATCCGGAGCCTGACGGCGAGCCTGATCCTTGTCGGTCTCCTCGTCGCTACGGCCGGCCTCGCGCAGTACGGCGAGATGACGTTCATCACGGGCATCTCGATGATGGGGTCAGGCATCATGGGGCAGGCGCTCGGCGACACGCTGTACATCAACGCACTCGGGTCGCTCGGCGTCACGCGCACGTTCCCCATCACGAACAGCGCCTATCCCTTCATCACCTTCTTGCTTGCCGTCCTGCTGCTCGATGAGAGCGTCACGTGGACGCTGCCGTTCGGCGGGGCGCTGATCGTCGCCGGCATCACCTGGATCGTGTTGGCGCAGCACCGGGCTGATGCGGCGAGCGCCGGAAAAGTCGACCTCGTGCGAGGGGTCGTGTTTGCGCTCCTGGCGGCGGCCTCCTGGGCGACGGCGACGGTCTGGCTGCGCGGCCAGCAGGGCGACCTCGATGCGATCGGCGCCGCGACGCTGCGCATTCCGGCTGCGTCGGCCGCAACGATGGCGACGCTGGCGCTGACGAACCGATACCGGGCCTTGCCGCTGCCGCGCCCATCGCCGAGGAGCTTCGGTGTGATCGCGGCCGCGGGCGTGCTCGGAACCGGCCTCGGCAGCATCCTCTTCATCTATGCCGTCGAGGACATCGGCGCGGCGCGCACAGCGTTCCTAACCACCTCGGCGCCGGTGTTCGCGCTGCCGATGGGCATCCTCTTCCTCTCCGAGCGCATCACGGCGGGTGTGCTCGTCGGGACGGCGATCACGATCGCCGGGATCTGGCTGGTGCTGGCATGAGTGCGATCGACGAGCGGGCGCTGGCGGTCATCGCGTCGACGCCATTGGTGCTGACAGCGATGCTCCAGGGGCAACGGGACGAGCCCGCGCCCGAAGGCGGCGTTTGGGGCGCGCGCGAGATCGTCGCGCACCTCGTCGATGCCGACGGGATCGCGTTCGTCGAGCGCATCACGCGCATCGTCAGCGAGGAGCGCCCGTACATCCGCTCCATCGACCCGGGAGCACGTCTCGTTGCCGGCGGCTACCTCGAACTCTCCGCAGTGGCGCTCGTCGAGGAACTGGCGCAGCTGCGGAGCGAGCGCGTTGCGTGGCTACGGACGCTCGATCCGGCCGCTCTGGACCGGTGCGGGGAGCACGACCATGCCGGGGATATCACCGCGCGCAACATCATCCACCAGTGGGCGTACCACGACCTGCAGCACCTCGGCCAGCTAAGCGAGGCGCTTCAGACTCCGCTCATCCCACAGATGGGCAACACGCGCCGCTTCTACGACGTGTGAGCCTCGGCGCCCAGGGACAACTTGCGACGTGAGCTTCGGGAGCGGACAATCCCGGCATGGATCACCATCGCATGACCGTACGACGGCGCCGCTTACCGGATCTGAGGCAGCGCCTGTTCACCGGGCTGCTCACGTTTGGCGGGTTGATCTGCTTCGGGACGGCCGGCTACATGATCATCGAACGCTGGTCGTTCTTCGATGCCCTGTTCATGACCGTTATCACCGTCACGACCGTCGGCTACCGCGAGGTGCGGCCACTCGACACCGAAGGCCGGATGTTCACGATTGTTCTGGTACTCTTCGGCGTCGGCACGGCCTTCTACCTGCTCACGACGTTCGTAGCGATGGTCATCGAAGGCGATGTCGGCGAGGCGTTCGGGCTCACGCGCATGAAGTCACGCATCGACCGGCTGAACGACCACTACATCCTCTGCGGCTACGGCCGCGTTGGGGAGGAGATCGCGCGCGAATTCGTCGAGCGCGATCTGTCGTTCGTCGTCATCGAGAACAACCCCGAAGCTGTGCAGCGCCTCTACGATGCCGGTCACCCGATGATCGAAGGTGACGCCGCCTCGGATGAGGTGCTGATCGAAGGCGGAGTTCGGCGCGCACGCACGCTGCTGGCCGCCTCGGACTCTGATTCGGGCAACACGTACATCACGCTCACCGCGAAGGCGCTCAACCCGGAGATCTTCGTCGTCGCGCGCGCAGGCAAGCGTGAGAGCGAGGCGCGCGCGCGACGGGCCGGTGCGGACCGCATCATCTCTCCCTACGCGATTAGCGGCCGGCGCATGGCGTTATCGGCGATCCAGCCGAACATCGTCGACTTCATGGACACGCTGGCCGTCGGCCGGGGTGCGGGGCAGATCCTGGCGGAGATCGAAGTCTCGGAGGAATCCGGCTTCTTCGGCCTGTACATCCGTCACCTGCTCGAGTCGTCGGGCGTGACGATCCTCGGCGTCCAGCGGGCATCCGGCGAGCTGATCGTCGGACCGCGCGAAGACGTGCGACTTGAGATGGGAGACCGTCTCATGGTCGTCGGATCGGAGCACGAGATCTCGTCGATGTCGGAGCGGCAGCGACAGGCGCCGCGATGACGCTCCGCACGCCCGTCTGTGACCTTCTCGGCATCAATGTGCCGATTGGGAGCGCCGGGATGGCCGGCGGCACCGCCACCGCGGCGCTGGCTGCGGCGGTGTCCGAAGCAGGCGGACTTGGTGGACTTGGCGGCATCTACCGCGAAGGGCCCGAGCGCCTGCGCGCCGAGATCCGCGCGACGCGCGAGCGTACGACGCGACCGTTCAGCGTCAACCTCTGGGCATACATCATGGATCGCGCGCCGCAATTCTTCGACGTGTGCATCGAAGAGCGCGTTCCGGGCGTGACGTTCAGCTTTGGTCCGCCCGGCGCGTTCGTCGGCAAAGCGAAAGACGCCGGCATGCGCGTCGTATACCAGGTACAGACGGTCGCGGGGGCGCGAGAGGCGGCGGCCGCAGGCGTCGATGTGATCATCGCGCAGGGGACGGAGGCCGGCGGCCACACGGGCGGTGTGACGACGATGGCGCTCGTGCCGCAGGCCGTCGACGCGGCCGCGGGTGTTCCCGTGCTCGCCGCCGGCGGCATCGCCGATGGACGTGGCGTGGCGGCGGCGCTTGCGCTCGGGGCGCAGGGCGTCGTCATGGGCACGCGATTCGTGTGCGCCACCGAGGCGACGCCGAGCGCGCATGCGCACGTCGAGCGCGTGTTGTCTTCGAACGCCGACGATACAATCATCACCGACGTCTTCGATATCGTCGACGGCATGCAATGGCCGGAGGGCATCTCTGGCAGGTCGATCGCGACTCCGTTCGCGCGCGAGTGGCACGGCCGCGAGGACGAACTGCGGCAGGCCCGAGACGGTATCCGTGCCGAAGGAGCAACGCCGGGCGAAGCGCCGGAGCGGGCGCAGTCGGCGTATGCCGGCCAGGCATCGGGATTGATCCGAGACGTAAAGCCAGCTGCCGCGATCATTGCGGACATCCTTCGCGAGACGGAGGCGGTGCTTCGCGCGCTCCCGCGTTAGCTCAGTGCGGTGGGTTCGAGTTCTGGATAGCCATCCGTGGCGTTGCGATCCACTGCGCCGACGGACCCACTGAGACCCAGACAATTACTTCCTTCGCCGTATCGGGCAGATCAGGCCAAACGACCGGCACCCGCACCAAGGCACCCGGCGCGAGAACACCGGAGATTGGACTCGCCTGGAACTTGATGACCTTCCCCGCCGCATCGTAGGCCGCGGAGCAATACCGCAACTGTTCATACGCGATGGCACCGTCGTTACGAACGGACCCGCTCACCTGCAACGTCCCCGTGACGCGGTAGGCCGCCATGCCTACCAGCACAAGATTTCCGCTGGGCAGCGTGTCCGGTACGGTTTCGCCCGCAATCGGACGCACCTCATATCGAGCGGCCGCCGGTAGATTCGGACTAGGGAACCGCAGATCGAACACGTTTTGGCTGTGAGGCTGCACGCTGCGCGGACACACCTCGGCCGTGGTCTCGGCGATCAGGTTGTCACCAGCGTCGAACAGGCGCCCCACGAGCGTGACGGACGTGGCTGAAATATCGGTCTCATTCGTCATGTTGCCGACGATGTGCGTGTATCCGTCCGCATCGACGTACACCGAGTCGTTCTCAATGCACTTCGCCGCAGCGCCGAACACCGCGAAAGCGGTCAGCAGAATCAACGCGAACAAGCGGCGGGCGAAATTCATCTGCACTGCTCGGCCTCCAGTCGATTTGGACGACCCTAGCACGGGGCCCTCAACTCGTGCAACCCCTACGGAAGAGACGGCTGTCCTTGCTGCGTCCGATACCATGTCTGCATGACGCGGGAGACTGACCACTACGCCGTTTTGGGCTTGCAGCGCGCGGCGACCGACGCCGAGATCAAGCGCCGCTACCGCGCACTCATGCGCGAGGCCCATCCGGATGCAAACGCCGGCGACCCGGACTCGACGCGCCGCGCGGCGCGCATCAACGCCGCCTACGAGACGCTGGGGAACCGCGAGCGGCGCCGCGAGTACGACGCACGAAGGGGGCCGGCCGCCGCGCCGCGATCCGCTACGCCGGGCCGTCGCAGCAACAACGTGTACGCGCACTGGGCAGAGCAGCAGGACTGGGAGGACATCGTTGCGGCGGCGGTCCCCTCGAAGCGCCCCGCGCATATTCACGATGACGACCCGCTCGTCGTGCCGGAAGAGATCGAAGTGACGATGGCGGAGTTGAAGGCGACGCCGCGCGTGCGCCGAAACATCACCATCCGCAACCGCTGCACCTGCACGCTTCGCGGCGGCGTCTCGACATCGGAGCCGTGGGTCTGGGGGCCGATGGGCAAGTTCGAAGCAGCGCCGGGCGGCGAGGTGTCGTTCGACATCGAGGTCGTCGCCAGCAAGGTGCGATTTCCGGGCCTTTCTCGCGTACTGTTCGTGGCGAACGGCTGGACCGGCGTCGTGCCGGTGAAGATCGCCGGCTTCGAGTCGAAGACGCGGCGCGTGCCTCCGGCTGCGACGAGCAGCGCCTGGGCGCGGGGCCGCGCCAAGGGGCCGCGCCAGGTCAGGAGCCGCTGATGGTGATGCCACCGCTGCCGACGCCGGGACAGCGTGTCAGCGGCATCGACTTCCCGGCGCTCTACGAGCTTCCCGGCAAGCCGGACGGCGCGCCACCGCCGGTACTCGATGCGTTCCGGCAGACGGGCTTCGTGCTCGGTGCGGACCTGCGGCTCTTCGCCGAGGGCATGGCGTTGCAGCTGCGCATTCTCAACGACTCGGCGCACTCTCGCTACCGCACGCACGTGTACGCCGCGGTGGTCAGCACCTGGGCGCGCGCCTACACCACGCTCGCCGATGCTTGCCTGCTCGTTACGCGCGGATCGTACGCCTCGGTGCCGAATCTTGTGCGGTCGGCGTGCGAGCTGATCGCCGCCGAGCACCAACTCCATCGCGAGGAGATGGGCGAATACGTCGGCTGGCTCATCGGCCACCTGCGGCCGGACGAGGATCACAAGGCGTTCGACGTCGGACTCGGGCACTACTTCGCAGGCACGACGTTGGCCGGCGACGAAGGGCTGCGCATGGTCTACCGGACGGCCAGCGATCTCGGGAGGCCGAACTTCGGCGCAACGCTGCTGGAAATTGCGCCCGAGTCGAACAACCTCCGCCTGGCGTACACGTTCGGCGACGCATCGTTCCACGTCGCGTGGGCGGAGATCGAACTCGGCTGGCTCCTCCGCCTCTGCGAGCGACAGGCCGCCGTCGCCGTCCACATGCCCGACGTGCTGAACATCACACCCGAAACGCACACCGCTTACAACGACTACGCGAGCCGTGTCGAGCAGGCGCTGTCGTCGACCGGGCGCGCCTCGATCGCTGAGACGGAGTCGGGCGGCTTCAAGCGCTGGCTGATCTCGAACTTCCGCAGGCAGCCCTCCGGCGCTCCCAAAAAGATGCTCCTGTAGGACATGCGCCATCGTCGCTCGTCGCGACGGGGCGTACAATGTCGGCGATGGATACGGCCACACGCACCGCCATCCCGGCGTTCACGCTCAGCGATGCCAATGGGCGTTCGTACGGTTTCCCGAGCGGGCGTCTTGCACTGCTCTGCTTCGTGAAAGCAGACTGCCCCACGTGCGTGCTGTCGATGCCGTTGATCGAGGAGGCGCATCGCGCCTTCGGTGCTGCGGCGGACATCTGGGCGGTCGGACAGGATGCCGCCGGAAACGCCGAGCTCGTCGCCGGGCACCACCTGACGCTGCCGATGCTCGACGACTCTGCCCTCGCGGTCTCGTTCGCCTGCGACCTCGATTCGGTGCCATCCATCGTCCTGGCCGCCGCCGACGGAGCGATACTGCGCCGATTCGCGGGATTCGGGCGGGACGACTGGCGCGACCTGTTCGCAGACCTCGCCGCGCGGACCGGGCGAGCAGCACCGGACACCGACCTGGGCGCGTATCCAGAGAGCAGGCCGGGGTGCGGCTCGAAGTCCGTCGAACCGGGCATTGCGGAACGCCTCGCAGCGGAGGCCGAAGGCAGCCCCCTGCGCGCCCGCCGCATCGAGATTGGCGAGGCGGACGATCCGTTCGAGTTCATGTTCGAACAAGGGCTGACCGACGGCCTTCCCGTCGTGCCGCCAACGCCCGAACGCGTCCTCCGCATGCTTCGCGGCACACGTCGCAACGCGCAGGATGTTGTGGCGGTTCTGCCGCCCAACCTCGCGCCGGCGACGGTCGAAAAGGTCGCCGCGAATGCCGTCATGGCCGGATGCAAGCCCGACTACCTACCCGTTGTGATCGCTGCGCTCGAAGCGATATGTACCGATGTCTTCAACATCCACGGCGTCATGGCGACGACGTACGGCGCAACGCCCGTGATGGTCGTGAACGGGCCCATCAGGCATCGCATCGGCATGAACATGGGCATCGGCGCGCTCGGCTCAGGCAACCGCGCAAATGCGACGATCGGCCGCGCAGTGAAGCTCGCGCTGCGCAACATCGGCGGCGCCAGGCCCGGTGGCATCGAGCGATCGACGCTGGCCTCACCGGGAAAGTTCACCATGTGCTTCGCCGAGCACGAGGAGCGCAGCGCGTGGGAGCCGCTCCACGTCGAGCGCGGCTTCGCGGCGCAGGACAGCGTCGTGACGGTGTTTGGCATCGAAAGCGCGCCAAGACAGATCGCCGACCAGACATCGCGGACGGCCCACGCGCTTGCGGGCAGCCTGGGCGCTGCGCTCGCGGCCTGCATGCACCCGAAGCTCTACGCCCAGGGCGAGGTGCTGCTCGTCGTGGTCCCGGAGCACGTCGACACGCTGGCCCGCGACGGCTACACGAAGGACGACATCCGCGCACGCATCCAGGCGGTGACGGCGCGGCCACTGCGTGAACTGCTGGCCGATGGTGAGATCGGCGAGGGTATGCTGCCCCGTTGGTTCGGCGCGTCGGGCCCAACCGAGGCACAACTCGCCCAGCCGATGTCGAAGTTCCGCAATCCGAAGGACATCAACATCGTGGTCGCAGGGGGCGAGGCGGGCAAGTTCTCCGCCGTCTTCGGCGGCTGGGTGAGCGGTACACTCGGTTCGACGAGCGTGAGCCGCAAGATCGAGGAGGTTCCATGAAGATCATCGACCCGACCGACGAACGCACGCCGATCCGCCGCAGCCTCGCGCCGCGCCCGGAGGCGATCACGGGCACGGTCGGGCTGCTCGACATCAACAAGCCGCGCGGCGACGTGCTGATCGACCAGATCGGCGTGCGTTTGGTTGAGCGTTACGCAGGCGTCACGGTGAAGCGGTACAAGAAGCCGACGTTCACGAAGCCCGCGCCCGACGACCTCCTCCGGACCATCGCGGCGGAAGCGGACTTCGTCATCGAGGCGTTAGCCGATTGAGGGTCATGCACGACGTGCAGTGTGCACGACACCACATGGCTCGAAATCAACGGGATCCCGTCTGTCATGATCGCGTCGGACGCGTTCATCGATGCAGCCCAGGCCCAGGCCGATGCGCTCGGCCTGCCGGAACTGAGGCGGGTCTTTGTGCCACATCCCATCCAGGACGCGACGGACGCCGAGATGCGCGCGAAGGCCGACGCCATCATCGATAAACTCATCGACCTGCTGGTCGACTGAATCTACTCAAACGCCATGGCCTTAACGGCCCGTTAACGGTGGTGCGATATCGTGCCCTCGACACCCTGAGGAGGACACTATGACGGACGACGCACACGAGGCCGAAGAGCAGACGAATCAGGAAGCGGCGGCCCGTGCCGATGCCCGCGGAGCGGCGCAACGCATCCCGGGATCGTTCGATATCGCGTTTCTCTCCGGGGCCGAGAACGTCACGGAGCTGCTGCTCGTCCGGCATGGGCAGCAAGACTTCGACCCGGCAGGACCGGTGGCACAGCTCCTTGACCCGCCACTGAGCACGCTCGGCGAGCAGCAGGCCCGCCTGGTCGGCGCCCACCTTTCGACGCAGCGGATCGATGTCGTGTACGCCAGTCCGCTCAAGCGCGCGCTCGAAACCGGGCGCGAGATCGCACGGCACCACCGCATGGAGCCGATCGTCGTCAACGATCTGCGCGAGGTGGGTATCTTCGACCAACTTCCGCTCGACCGGACGCCGCTCGAGGTGATCGGACGGCAGGTTCTCGCCGGTGCACGTCAGCGGATGGTCACGGAGAAGTCGTGGGACGTGTATCCGTACTCTGAGTCGAGTGCCGACTTCCGCAAGCGCGTGCTCAACGCGATCGAGGGGATTGTCGCGTCACATCCGAATCAGCGCGTCGCGATCGCGTGCCACGGCGGCGTCATCAACGCTTACGTCGGCCACGTCATCGGCTCGAAATACGACATGTTCTTCCGACCGGCGCACACATCGATCAACACGGTCGGCGCCGGCGGGGGCGTTCGCGCACTCTTCCGCCTCAACGAGGCGATGCACCTCGAGACGCCTGAGGGCAGCTTCTACAGCGTATGACGGCGCAAGACGGCTACGCGCAGACCCCGAAGTATCGCGCCGCAAGCATGATGTCGATCGCATTGATTGTACCATCGCCGTTCGAGTCAAAATGGGGGATGTAGGCGCTCGACGTACCAGGACCAAACGCTTGGACGAGTTGGCCGATGTCGGACGCATTCGCACTGCGATCCCCGTTGATCGACCCGATCTCGGTCCGGTCGCGGCACCCGTCGCCATCGGTGTCACCGACAAGCGGGTTGCTGGCGTATCGGCGCACCTCGATTCCGTCGCCAACGCCATCGCCATCCGTGTCTGAGACGAGCGGGTTCGTACCGATGAGAACCTCCGTACCGTCGGTCAAGGTGTCACGATCGGTGTCGGTGCCCGCCGCGGGGCGCGATGCCGCATTCGCCGGATCGCTTAGAAGCACACACTCGGCGGCGTCCACGACGCCGTCGCCATCTGTATCCCGCAGCGCCGGATCTGTCGGTCCTGTAGCCGCGGGGCACGTGCCCGGCCCAAGCGCGAGTTCCATGGCGTCGGATAGGCCGTCGTTGTCATCGTCGCTGTCGCAGGCATCACCTGCGCGGTCCGAGTTTGGCCAGGTGATGTCGTCGAACGTCTTCCCGTACGCGTCCAGATCGATCCGATCGGCGTCGGCGTTCCCTTGCAGCGGATTCGCGACCGCCGGGCAGTTGTCGACGCGATCGGCGACCTCATCGCCGTCCGTGTCGGCTTCGATGCCGCCGTAGCCCTCCGCGCGAAACAAGGCGGCGATCGCGGCGGAGCCATCCGCGCTCAGGTGGACGCCATCCGCGACGATGTATCCCTTCGCGACGGGGTCGTCATCGCCGTCAGCGCCGTTGAACGCGGCGGAGACATGCGCGAACGGTGTGCCCGTCGCGGCGGCGACGTTGGCGATGTGGGCGTTCGCAGCCGCCCAGTACGGTGCGAGGACGGCGGCGTGTCCGGTCAGCGTGTCCTGCGCGATGTAGGGGTAGTAGATGTCCATGACGCGAATCGCCGCGCCGCGCGACACCGCGAGCGCGCGCAACCGGGCGTCGACGACGTCCCAGTTGGCCCGGAACGACGTTTGAGCCGCTCGCAAGCAATCCTGCTGATCGGCGCCGCCACAGGTGCCCATAAGATACTGGTAACGCGCTCCACCCAGATCGTTCGTGCCGATACCGACCGTGACAATATCGGCCTCAGTCAGCGCACGACGGTAGGTGGCGTTGTACTCGACCGCTGCTCGTAAGTCTGCCGACCCCCAGCCCCCGACGCCAAGGTTGGTCAGCGAGACTTCGGCGTCCAAGTCGGTCTCCATGTCCGCAGCGTTGATTTGCACGTAGCCAGGCAGCGCGGTCAGCGAGTCGCCGAGCGCGACGTAGCGC
>JANPBN010000001.1:0-2831 GCA_031430415.1 Dehalococcoidia bacterium | reverse complement strand
CTGCCTCTCGCAGGTCGAATCCGGCGCCAGCACTCAGCCTTGCGCGTCCGGCACCGCCTGCTTGACGAGGACGCGAACACTATGCCAACCACCATGCCCGCCGTCTCGCTTGTCTCCGTGCCGGGCCGCCGCAACACCACGATCGAGCTCGCGCAGGAACTCGAGCGTCGCGGATACGCCGGCATCTACCTGCCGAGCTTTGGCGACGCGATGGGACTCGCGACGAGCATCGCCCTCAAGACCACGACGATCCCATTCGGCACGAGCGTCCAGCCGATCTACCTCCGCACGCCGTTCGACTTCGCACAGGCCGCGGCGTACATCCACGAGGTCTCCGGCGGCCGGTTCTGGTTCGGCGTCGGCGTCACGCACGGCCCGGTGCACGCGCGCCTCGGCATCGACGTCGGCAAGCCCCTGTCCGACATGCGGCGCTTCGTCGAGACGCTGCGCAAAGCCGTTCCGCAGACCGGGCCGATGCCGCCCATTGTCCTCGCGACGCTGCGTCAGAAGATGGTGAAACTCTCGGGCGAGATCGCCGAGGGCTGCGTCTGGGCGAACGGCTCCCGCTCCCACATGCAGGCATCCCTCGCGGCGCTGCCCGCCGAGAAGCGCGACGACCCGGCCTTCTTCATCGGCGACATGATCCCGACCTGCATCTCCGATGATCGCGACGCCGCGGCCGCCGTGATGCGGCGCACGCTCACGAGTTACGTCATGCTCCCGAACTACCGAAACTACTGGATCGAGGCAGGGTACGAGGAAGAGATGCGCGCCATCGAAGCGGCAGAGGCGGCCGGTGACATCGCGAAGATCCCCGCACTCATGTCCGACCGCTGGCTCAACGACTGCACGCTCTTCGGCACGGCCGCTGAAGTCCGCGAGGGCGTCGAGGCCTGGCACGCCAGCGGCGTCCGTACGCCCATCCTCGTGCCATCCAGCGCCGCCGGCAACCAGCTGAAAGCCTTCGAGGAGTTGTTCGCCACGTTCGCGTAGCCCCGTACCCGCATTGGCCCATAGCCCTCCAACCACCTATTATTTCGTTGCAACGAAACGACCATCAGGAGGCCTCATGGAGTTCAACGACACGACCGAGGAAGCCGTATGGCGTAAGGAAGTCCGCGACTTCCTCGACAAGGAATACCCAGCGGCGATGAAGAGCGCTCGCGGCAGCGGCGGCGAAGGCGAGGGCCTGTTCCGCGGCCCCAATGAGAGCGACTCGATGAAGTCGTGGCGCGCATCCCTCGGTTCACGTGGATGGGTCGCCCCGGCATGGCCGAAGGAATACGGCGGCGCTGGCCTCGACATCAAGCGCCAGTTCATCCTCAACGAAGAGTTCGCCGAGTACGGTGCGATGAATGTCGGCGGCTTCGGCACGATGATGCTCGGCCCGACACTCATCGTCCACGGCACCGACGACCAGAAGAAGGAACACCTGCCCGGCATCCTCAACGGCTCCACGCAGTGGTGCCAGGGATGGTCCGAGCCGAATGCGGGCTCCGACGTCGCTTCGGTGCAGACACGCGCCATCCGCGACGGCGACGACTACGTCATCAACGGCCAGAAGATCTGGACGACCGGTGCGCAGTACGCCGACATGATGTACATGCTCGCGCGCACCGACCCGGATGCGCCGAAGCACCGCGGCATCAGCTACTTCTTGCTCGACATGAAGGCGCCCGGCGTCTCGGTGCGGCCGCTGATCACGATGGCCGGATCCGCCACGTTCAACGAGGTCTTCTTCGAGAACGTGCGCGTCCCCGCCCGCAACCGCCTCGGCGAGGAAAACCGCGGCTGGTACATCGGCACGACGACGCTCGACTTCGAGCGGTCATCGATCGGCTCTTCCGTCGGCATCCGCAAGATGATCGAGGGCGTGATCAAGTTCGCGAAGGAGCACCCCGAAGCGTCGCCCGGCGCGAAGAAGCGCGACACGCAACTCGCGCTCGCCGATCGCTGGATCGAAGCCGGTGTCGCGAAGCTCATGTCGTACCGCGTCATCAGCATGCAGAACGCCGGCCTCGTCCCCAACCACGAGGCTTCGATGTGCAAGCTCTTCACCTCCGAGATGCAGCAGAAGATCGCGGCGCTCGGGATGAAGCTGACCGGCCCATACGGCATGATCGCCAATGGCCCCGCCGGCCGCTACGGCTACAGTTATGTGAACGCCGTCTCCTCGACCATCGCCGGCGGCACGAGCGAAATCCAGCGCAACATCATGGCCCAGCGCGGTCTCGGTCTGCCGAGGGACTAGCGCCGAAATCTCGACACGAGAAGCTGGAATATGGAAGAGGCCGGGCTACGACGCCCGGCTTCTTCCATTTCGTAGCCGCGGAGCTTTAGCTCCGCCCAACGCTCCGACTACAATGTGCCTCGATCGCCATTCGACCCAAGGAGCGAGACCGACATGGCCTCAAATTCATCCGGCTACGACGACAACCTCACACCGCACGAACTCGCTGCTGCGATGCGCGCCGACAGCCAGGGCATGCGTGACCTCCAGCAGTTCCTCGCGAGCCTCCGGCATCTCGACGACGCGGCGTTTGCGGAGGTGACCGACGGCACCGATCGCGCTGAAGCGTTGTTGCTGCTTGATCGCCTCGAGTCGCTGCTTGCGGAGACCGATCAGCTCATTGCACGTACTGAATCAGAAGCACAACGCCATACAGGAGGCGCCGCGGACTAACGGGCATGAATCAACGCCCTGGCCGCGCCGCCGTATCCCCGGACGTCACCGGCAGCGTGATAGGCGGACCGACGATCCGTCGTGTGTCGCCGAGCGAGACTCCCATGGCGACGCCGGTAGCTTCGTCGTCGCGGATGAGGTCGTACAC